>CAYNMY010000022.1:0-10190 GCA_964398275.1 uncultured Armatimonadia bacterium
GGGACATCGGGGTTGTGCTGCTGATCGTGCATGTAGGGGTCATGGGCGGCAGTGATGGCGTGCAGTGGGCCGTTCTCGGCGAGAAGCACGAGCCGGCCGCGCGGGCAGACATGCTTGCCGGCGGTCTCGTCAACCACGGCGGTGTTGTGGATGTAGAGGTTGGCGTCCCACTCGTTGCGGTACTCCCATGTGAACGGATAGCCCATGTCAGGGAGGTAGGCGAGGCCGTGGTCGTAGAGATTGATGGCGAGGCGGTCGTACTGCTGGTGGTGGAAGTGGTTTGAGTAGTTGAGGAACAGGCAGCGGGCATTTTCGCCCTCGCCGGAGTTGATGAAAGCCGCGCCGTAGCCGTCGCGGATACGCGTCTGCTTGTGGATTTGTGCTGCGGGCGTCTCGGCGGCTGCGAGAATGGCGTCGCCGCTGTATTTCTCGAAGGGGGATGGCGACTTCACGGCAGCGCTGTCGCCCAGACAGACGCGTGCATAGCGGGGATCACCGTATCTGGCGAAGGCGCGCTCGTAGGGGCCGGCTTTCGTGGCGTAGCTGGTAAAGGCGAACTGTTTCGGGGTGAGGAGGCCGCCGCCGGTGTCGCCCATCGAGGGGGTAAAGCGATTCAGCACGCGCATGTCAATGAAGTAGTCGAACATGGCCCGGGTCTTAGGATTGGCGTAGATGTCGGGGTAGGCATCAGGCGGATAGATGTCGGGGTGATGCTTGCGGAGCTGCTCGAAGAGCCCGGCGGCGCTGAGGAAATCGAACTTGATGGTGTTGTAGCTCGGGCTTTCAAAGCCGCCGCCGTCGCGGAAGAGACCGTTGGACATGATGTATGCCATCTGGCCCTCGCCGTACATGACCCAGTCCACTATCTCCCTGCTGCTGAGGCCGTCGGCGCTCTCGTGATCGTCCATGACTAGAGCGAGAGCCATGCCGGTCTCCTGGTGGTGGCCCTGATTGCCTCGGATAACACCTTCCTTGAGGGCGAGCATACCGATGCGGAAGATGCTTTCTTCGATGTAGCGCTGCACGTCGGCGGGGGTCTCGACCGGCAGTCCCTTGTCCTTGAGGAAGGCGACGAGCTTCTCGTCCCGGCCGATGAAGTCATAGAGCGCGTCATAGGTCAGCGCCATCGAGGTGAGCTTGAAGGTCTCCCAGATGTGGTCGGTGACGAGTCCGGAACGTGTGCCCCAGGGCTTCTTCTGGCAGCGGTCGGCCTTGTCGGTGGGATTCGGATACTCGTAGGCGACCTTGGACAGGAGGACGGCACACTTGTGGGCATAGTCCTCGTTGTCGGAGAGCACGTATGCCTCCGACATGCGCTTCATCAGCGGGACGACGCAGTAGAGGTAAGTGGTGATGGAGTACTCGCGGATGGGGAAGTATTTCTCGCCATTGTAGATCATGCCGGAGCCGTCGTCGGGATACGGGCCGGAGGTGGTGTCGCCACTGGCGAGGTCGTTTGAGGGATACCACTCGCCGTCAATGGGGTCCTGTATCTTGTAGGGATGGTTAAAGGGGTCGTAATTCCAGGGATGATAGAAGGCGCGGCCGTTGCGGACGGCAGTGCCATGTTTGGGCGACACGCCGTACTTGTCGAGGTCATAGACCGGAGTGAGTTTCGTGGAGGGCATGAGTTTCCAGAAGAACTCATCGTCGCGCTGGGACCAGAGCTCGACGGAATAGCGGTGCCCGCCCCATCGCCAGGGCTTCTCTTCGCCGACGCCTGCTATGGTTGTGTCGCGGTAGTCGCGGGCCCACTGGTAGTGTTCGAGGTTGTAGGCGATGACGGCGAGGCGGTCATCGTCGAAGTAGGTGCGGCAGGTTTTGGCGTGTGCCATGTTAGTCAGAAGCCCTCCCAGGAGCAGCCCTAAAATGATGCCTTTGGCGGCAGAATATGGCACGGCGATCACACTCCCTGTATGCTGTGTCCGAATTGCATGAAGGCAAAGAAAAAGGGCGCAGAGCGTCTGCGCCCTCTGTGGTTGTCAGGGCTGGACGGCAGCAGCCCTACTGTGGGTTGTCGTGCAGCCAGAGCTTTCGTCCGTTCGGCCCGAGATCGGTAAGCGTGCTGTGCGACAGCCACTTGGCATGGCCGTCATAGAAACAGACGTTAGAGCCGCCATTATGACGCTGGGAGATCTGCTCAAGCCAGGTGGGCCAGCCGGGCATCAGGCATGTTGGGCAGTAAACATATGCCATGGCCGTAAGCTTGCCCGAGTGCTCAAAGAAAACACCCACCTCCGCGGGATAGTGTATCTCGGCGATCGTTTGCACATAAGGCCCATATATGCTCCGATATGGGAAGTGATACTGGTCAACGCCCCAGCCGATGTCGAGGTAGGCCCAGTTCCCGTCAGGCCAGTCGTCAACATTGCCCCACCCGATCCGCTGTTGCCAGTTCATCAGCTTTGTGGAGGGGCAGCCCAAGATGTCATCGTTCTTGGTGTAAGGGTGAAGCTTGCCCCATACGCTGTTTCCATCGGGCAGCTCAAAAGAGGCGTAGGGTATCATCTCATCGTAGTCCTGGACGTACATCTGAAGCCCCAGAGCGAGTTGTTTCCCATTGCTCAAGCAACTGGTCTGATTTGCCTTGTCGCGGGCCCTCGCGAATACTGGAAACAGAATTGCGGCCAGTATCGCGATAATTGCGATCACCACTAGCAGTTCGATCAAAGTGAAGCCACACTTCTTACTGATTGACATTGCTTTCCTCCTTAGTGAGTGAGCTGTGGTGGATCATTGCCAAGCGACGAACACTGTATGGGTTACTTGGCCCCAGCTTCCCCCATGTAGAAGTTGGGGTCCAGGAACTTGTCCTGCGTCAGCCACTTGGCGTGCCCATCTACATAGCTGAGATTGGCCCCGTCGTTGTGTCGGTCGAAATCGCCGTAGGCGGCCAGATAAGAGGACCAGCGGGGCTGGCCCCAGGTCTGGTTGCGATCCTTACCCTCTAGAATAAGTGGCGTTTCACTGGGTTTGTCTATGTCCGAGAGCGTCATATTATAGTCACAGACGTTGGTGTTGAAATTGTAGCTCTGGTCCCAACTGCTGGTGTAGTCCGCGGTGCTTTCCTGGGCACAGTTGTGGGTACTGTCAGAGGGACAAAGCCAAATCTGGGCGTTCTTGATATATGGCATGAACAGGTTGTAGCCGAAGCTGTGGGGAGCATTGCCTGTGACAACTGCGCCAAACTGGCTGGGCATCGTGTTGTCATAGTCCTGGATATACATATTGATGCCCAAGGTAATCTGCTTCATGTTGCTTAGACAACTGGTCTGGCGGGCCTTCTCCCGTGCTCGAGCGAAGACCGGGAAGAGAATGGCTGCCAGTATCGCGATGATCGCAATGACTACCAGCAGTTCGATCAACGTAAACCCCTTGCGCATTTGTAATCCCTCCTGAGATCAGGCCACAGATGGTGGCCCTGTGCTTTCACGCACCACCAGGCGCGTGTTGAAGCTCGAGCATATACTCTGGCCGGTCTCGGCGATAGAACCATCGGCAACTCGTTGTAGAACTGCCGGAAGCACGGTTGCGACAGCCTCGCGATGGGGACTGTAAACAGTGGTCAGGGGGGGCGTACAGTAGGAAGCGATGGGAAGGTCATTGTATCCAACAACAGACATGCCGCCCGGCACACTTACACCGGCCTGTCTGAGCGCGTGTAGAGCGCCGACAGCGAAGTCATCATTGCGTGCAATCAGTGCGGTAGGCACCGGCCGCTGCTGAAGCGCGCGGTTGGTCATCTCTACGCCCGCAGCGAAGTTATCCACTTCGCTAGTTGCTGTCAGCACCTCGCCGGCGATCCCCCAGTCAGCCGTTGCCGTTTCAAAAGCCTCTACCATGTTGGGCCAGAGCTTTCGCCCAACCTCTGCACCCGGCAGGAACGCTATCCGCTCATGGCCTAGCCCTGCCAGATGCTCCACAGCCAGAGTCACCCCCTCTCGATCATCCCAACAGCCGGCCGACGCGCGAAGCGGACAGGACCGATCAATGGACCCAATGCCAATGACCGCCTGATGCGGAGCTACTATGGCCTCGACTAGCTCGTCGGCCCGCTCGACGGGATAACGTGCCCAGATAAGTACATCCACGCGTCGCTCCCTGAAGAGATCCGGCAAATCGCTTTGCTCGCTGCCAGGGACGAGAAGTAAGTGATGGCCGTACTTCTGAACTATTTCCTGACTCAGCGCCAGCACGTCCAGGAACCAACTGGTATACAGTACGCGGGAGGAATGGATGCCCACGGTCTGCGTTCTGCCCGCGACGAGGGCACGGGCCGCAGCCGAGGGCCGATACTCCAGAGTTTCGCTCGCTTCAATTACGCGTCGGCGGGTTGCCTCTGACACGTGGTGAGTACCCTTGCCATTGAGCACTCGGGACACAGTAGTCGGGGAAACGTTCGCCATCTTGGCCACTTCACGAATGCTGCTCACATTACCTCCATGGAAAACGTTTTAGGAAAACGTTTTAGGAAAACGCTTTCCATATTCTACTAAAGGGCCTTAGACGTGTCAAGGGGTTCGGGGTACGCGTGAAGATTGTCGGTACGCCAGGCTGGGTGATGGCGGCAGCAGAAACGTCGTGCTTGGAGTAAGGGGGGGCAGGCCGAGGGGAGGATGTGTGGCGTTTTCGAAGGAAACTCCGGGCGCAAGCCCCCGGCCTACTCGATCGGGTTTGGTGAGTTGTCCGGACTAGCGCGGCTCGATGACGATGCAGCAGTGATGCTCGAAATCGCGGACCGGGATGCGGAGGCTGCGTCCGGAATTCCGTGTGGCTATGGGCTGAGCGTCGGCGGGATAGAAGGCGGTCTGGTCGGCGCGGCTCTCGGCGATGAGTGACATGCCTGTGACCGGCCCCTCGTCGTCATAGTTGAGCAGGTGGACGACGAGGCGGTCGCCCTGTTTGCGCAGGCCGATCTCGACATTGTCGGGAGCGTTTTCAGCACGCACCGGCGGGCGCGCTCCGGCATTGCGAACGCCCGCCACGACGAGCGCGCGCAGGTTCTCCTTGAAGCCCGGCCAGTAGTCCTTGTACAAGCCCTTGTGGTAGGCGCTGCCATCGAAGCTGAAGCCCAGCTTGTGCCCCGCAAGCAGGACAATCTGTCCCTTCCCGAAGCTGCTCCTCACCGCCGCGACGTCGCCATTGTCGAAATGGCCGATGGGTAGGGCAGTGTCCGCGGTCGGCTCGATGGTGTCATATTCCCACCCGTCGCCCAGCTTCACCTCCGCCCCATCGTCGAGCTTCCAGGTGGCGGCGCCGGTCTTCGTCTCGCCGCGCTTGACGCCGAGCAGTTCCGTCAGCGGGCCGTAGTCGTCGTGCGGGCGTCCCCACTGGTCACGGGTAGCAGTTGCGCCAAGCAGTATGAGGCACCCGCCGTGGCGGCACCAGTCGGCCAGGACGGCACACTCGTCGGCGGTGAGTATCTGCGCATCAGCCAGAAGCAAGCACTTGAAGGTCGCCAGTTTCTCCGAAGTGATGCTCTCGGCAAAGAGAGCCTCCGTGGGGATGTGGAGTTGCTGGAGAGCCTGATAGACGCCCAGGTTGTTGACGTAGTAATCGGCGGTGCGAGTAGTAAGGGTTGAATAGATGGCGGTGCGCTCACTGTAAACGAGGCCGACATTGGCGGCGGTGGTAGTGTGTACCAGATACGGCTCGATGACCGCCATCTTTCCCATGATGTCCTGAGCGGCCTGGTACATGCCGGGCTTCCACCGCCCCCTGGATTTGGGCGCGAGGATGTAAGCAGGCGAGCGGTAGTCGGCCATGTACACCCAGCACCAGGGATAGACGCCGCCGGTGTGTGCAAAGCTGATTGCGAGGTCTTTGGCGAACCTGCCCGGCGTGCGGTCATAGCACGTACCCACGACCAGCAGATTCGGCCCCTTGGAAGTGGATCGCAGCAGGTCCATCTGTAACGCCTCACCGACGTTGGCGCTGTTGTAGGGATCCATCGAGATCCAGTCCAGTACGGCGGGGACGGTGACGTATGATGCGCGCTGTGGGGCCGAAGGCAGGAATTGCTGGATGACGAGTTGGAAGACGAGGTCGGGCTGCTTCGCTTTGATGTAGTCTTCTATGATGCTGAACTGGCGAGCCATCCAGTGGGTCATGAAGCGCCGCAACTCCATGCCCATCACCAGGTCGAAATCGGTCTGGATGGTCTCGGGCCGCTCCCAGGCGAGAGCCTCGGCCAGCGGGAAGCCGGCTATCTGGTCTTTGTAGCGGGTGCTCAGCCATGCGCGGAACTCAGCATAGCCCTGCGGGGTGCAGACGTGCTGTTCCCTGATGCTTGGTTCGTCAATGCCGATGGCGCAGAAGCCGGGAGTGTTGCGGTTGTCCTCGAATGTCGCGTCAATGCTCTGCTTTGTCTCGGTCAGATCGAACCATCCGCCGGCGAGGTCTTTGCGGCCGGCCCAGCTGGCGTAGGCGATATATGGCATAGTCCGGGGCATCGTGTGCTTGAGATAGTCGGTATGATCCGGGGCCTCATAGTCCGGATGAGGATTCGCCAGCATGATGGTGGGCTTGAGCTCCCAGAGGGCTCGGCGGGTGTAGTCGTCGGAGGGGGTGCGAGTGGTGTTGTAAGAGATGATCCTGTGGAAGCGATCGTTGAGCATCTTGGGGCTGTACTCGACCGTCGCCTCTAGAGGCGGCTGCCAATCACCTTCAAGCGCCCTGGCGCGCTCAGCGAGGGTCTCTATCAGTGGCTCGAGTCGGGCCCGTAGCTTGCCGATGTCCGCGTTGAGGTCGTCAGTCAGAGCCGCGAGGAGTCTGGCTTTTGCGGCGACCTCCGCATCAGTGAGCGTCGAGAGAACCACGCCGGTCATCAGGCGGGTGTCGCGGAAGGCCTTCAGCTCGGTGAGGGCATCCGTTATCTGTCCGTGAAGCTCGTGACACCGCTGTGTCAGGGGCGCGACTTGCGCGAGGCTCGCGACGTCGTACTCGAGGAGGTCCTCAAGCAGCCACTCGACCACGTCCAGGGCGGTGCAGAGGTCGAATTCGACCTTCACGAGAGCCTGAAAGGTGTCGGCTTCGACGCCCGTGAAGGTGCTCTTGAACTGCAGGACCGTCTCGGAGACGGCCAGTACCTGCACATCGTCAACATAGACGCCGCTGTCCGGCTTGGGCCCGATGGGGTAAAAGCGGACATAAAGTGGATGCCCCGCCTGCTCGGGCGCCGTGAAATGAACGGCGTACTGTGTCCATTCGAGGTTGGTGAAGTCCTGTGATACGAGTGTCTTTGCTTCGCGGAGGTCGGGATGGCGGTCAATGACGGAGGCCCGGAATGCGTCATAGGGCTCGCGGCTGAGGGCGTGGAAGACGACCTCGTAGAGCTGGCCGGGCTGATACTCGGTAAACTTCTGCTCGACGACCTGCGTCGCGCCTCGGGGCTGCATCCTCATAGACAGTGACCACTTGCCTGAGGCGACCTGGTTGGTAACCCGGTGGGAGACATTGGGTTTGTCGGGAAGCCCTCGCCACTTCGTCCAGCCGGCGATGGTTGTCGCCGGCCCGTCGGCAGGCTCCTCGAAGCCACCGTCAGTTATCAGGCTCTGGGCGCTTCCCAGACTGGCCAGCAGCAGACAGCACAGTAATGTGAACAATACGCGCATCAACATTGCTGTTGCCTCCAGTTCCATGGCGGCCTACAACGGCCGGCGGGGTGCAGTGGTGCAAGTCCGGCGGGGCCAGGCTTGCATCCGGCTGGTGCAGGGATACCAATGGGGGTTGCCGCACTGCTGCTCGAACACTTTTTCCAATATACCATACGCCGTCACGCTGGCGCAACCGCGACGAGCCATCAGTGGGCCGGCTTCGCACAGACCATGACCCGCACTGGTGCCTGGGGCTGAGCGAACGCCAGATCGAGGACCTGTCTTGTCAGATCAAAAGCCTCCGCTTCCACGGCGGGGGCTTTTTCTATTGCTCTCATTGCAGCAGGACTTCCTCCATCGGCGTCGGCTGCCTGGCAATTGTAGGATAGGCCAAGTAGCCGTGCCGAACACTGCTTGTCGGCATGAGCATACTATCCGCGCCCAGAAGTTGCCCGAGTGACTGGAGGTAGAGACTACGAAGCCCGCGTATGGCCGCCGCGGTAGTGTCGGGACATTCTGCACTGCGGAAGAGAATCTTCTCATGATCAAAGAACGTCGTGCTGTCAGTGAACTTGGGTCCCAACCCAAAAAAGCTGAAGCTGTAGCCGGCCGCGGCCAGGAAGCGTACTTTTACTTCTTTGCACGGAGGGGTGAAGGTGAAGCTGCCGCCAATCAGATAGGCGGGCTGGGCCCAGCCGACGACACTTTCCCGAGCGAGGCTGAGTCCGATGCGGGGAAACCCCAGGCCAAAATTGACGCCGATGGCTGCCCCAGCGCCCACATCCGTTTTGTCCCCATCCATCGTGAGGTCACCTAAGCGAGCATTATTCTTCACATCTATGCCGTCATAGTGCAGCCCCAAATCACTATCATAGGTAAACTTGGTGCTTATTTGGGCCGAGCCCTCTGCGGGCACCGAAGCGTTGATGACAAATTGGATCTTTATCGTTAATTCTACCGGTAGTAGACCCACCATAAAGGGCACCGTCAGCAACGTGTACGTCGGTTCCAAGTTCACCACGTCGCGGCCCGAGCCGGCCACAATCAGGGTAAGGGTCAGGTCCCCTTGTACGCCCTCCAACTTGTGGTCGAACTCCTGGAGTTTACTCCCTTTAATCGCGATGAGATCGCTGCTGCGGAAACTACGAATCTCACCCTCGGCGATGAACTTGGCTCCCGTCGAGCCGACCAGTGACTTCTCCACAGAGAACTTGAATGTGGCCTTGTCGCCCAGCAGTTTCCAATCTATGTCATAAGTGAAGTCACCAACTGTGAATTTGAACTGTGGGACAACGCCATCCGCCCGGGGCCTCACCTCCTGGCCGGCAACGGTCACCGTAGATACTGTCTGCGCGGAGAAATCAATGACGCGGTCCCAATAAATAGTGCCGTCGGTGATCGCCTCGGTCAGCGTGGCGTACTCGGTCTCCACCACTAAATCCGCCCCTACCTGCTGCACCGAGGCAATCTTGCGCAGCGTCAGGCCGTAGATGACCAGAATCCGTCCGGGGGAAAGGTCCAGCCCACTACTGGCTACTCCCGCCGCATCAAACGTGTAAACGTGGTTATCGGTGTCGGCATCTTTGAGCAGAGCCAGTTGGCTCTCATCCACCAGCGTCGCATTTGGATCCCATTGGACATCAAACTCAATCCCATCCCCACATTCGCCTATAGGCCAAGTGTCCAAGCCGACCACGCAGCGGAGCACCTTGATGGCATCGCCGACATCAGTGCCGCCATTTTCGTTGGCGTCGGCGCAGGGGTCGTCATCATCCAGGCCCACCACGATGCGCAATATCTTTATGGCATCGCCCACACTGGGGTGGCTATCATTGTCCATATCCCCCAGATAGCGGCCATTCTGGGTGAGATGAACGAAGGGGTCGCTGGAGGTAGTTACGGGTGAGGCGGGCGCATACAGAGAAGGCGCCGGCCCACTACCTCCGCCACAACCGACCAGCAAAACCAGCAAGAGAATTGTAATTACCGTAATACCCCGGCGTGGTAACATATCGCTTCACTCCACCTGGCTAACGGTTAAACGTCTTCCTGTCGCTTGCCAACAGGATTATTCATATTGACATTCCCGCTATCTGACTGCCGCATACTGTTACGAATCTGGCGCGAATGCAGGACAAACTTGGCCAAATCCAGTGGCTGCTGCTGACGCCCACAGTGTCACGAACTGAGGAAACTGAGTGGACCAAGGAATGGGCGACCCCCTGGCGCCGGCCGACCATAGACCGACTGGCGCAGCAACGCAACCTGGTCGTGCTGGACGTTGCGCCCCGTGCGCGTACCCACCAATGTAACTCCCGCCAACTCAGTTATGAGGACCCGGATTGGAAGCCACCAGGTGGTGGTTGCTGCCATTGTGTTTCTCCTCGAGCGAAACACGATGGTTAGCGGTCTGCGTCGCTGATGGCTCCATTACATCGAGCAGTATTGCTTGCTGACTATCGAGTATAGTTGATTACAGCTTCGGTCAAGGCGGGTGCAGCAATATCTGAGGGAAACTTGAGCAAGGTTTGAGCGGTGGGCGGGTGGGGGGGGCGCCCGGGGCCCCGGCCGGGGGGCGGGGGCGGGGGACGCCGG
>CAYNMY010000022.1:10200-11989 GCA_964398275.1 uncultured Armatimonadia bacterium
CACCGTGCAGGTGAGATGCGGAGGAGAAGGCAGGGCGCGGTGCGGGACCCGCGCGAATGGACGGCATTCGTCGCGCCCTGCAAAGAGAGCACCAGCTACAGGCCGCCGGCCTGCAGTTGGAATTAGCTGAGATCCGCACAACTACGGCGGAAGCTGCGCAAACTCCACGACAGGCGGGATGCCGCCACCGTCCTCAGGAAAGCCTACGGAACTACAGGGTTATTCCAGCTGAAGGGCAGCGGGAGATTCTTGAAGCCGTATGTGAAGCCGAAGGCGTTATTGTGCTCCCCGGCCTTATGGTTCCCTATCCAGTACGAGCTGAGCGCGATCAGTCCCGCCCACTCAGAGACCTGCCCATAGGGTTTCCCCTCGGTCGGAGGGTCAACCACGGCGATACCCATTCCCTTCCACTGGTGTTCGTGCAGTATGAAGTGGAACGCGACATCCCAGGTGGCGTTGGGATTTATCTTCTTCGATATCAGGGGGCAATGGACCATGACTGGGTAGTTGGCGACAGGTACCTGGTCCATATTGGATGTGAGACAGAGGGCCACGCGGCAGGGCCCGGACTCCTTGTTCCCGATGTTCTTGACGGTAACCACCATGTCAATTCCCGGGAACTCGCCGTGGCCAAGCTCCACAAGTGTAACCTTCTGTACCACCAGGTCCGGGGCAGCGTTTACGTTGACGAGTACCGGGCCGCCGCGCATCGGCCCGGGGGTGGTCCCGCGAGTCGTCCCGCGAGTCGTCCCGCGAGTCGGGGCGGGCACAGGCGGACCGGCTACAGCATCAGCTACCAGACACATACACAGCAGGCATACCAGCACGGGCAAACTGACTGCAAGCACGTTTCTCTTCATCGTCATCACGCCTCCTATCATATTGGGGCTATTGAGACGGCCAGAGACTGCGTGTTGCCACGTCTCATCCGAGGCGGCCGCGAGAGGTGCTTCGGGGGGCATTTGCCGACATCATCGTCAGAGACTGGTGCAGAGGCTGCTGTACGATATTATGCTGTATGATATTATAGGGGGGCGCAGGGGGTAGGTGTCAAGGCAAGGCGGCTAAGTGGGGGTGAGGGCGTAGATTTCGAGGCTGCCGAGAGGCTGGCTCATCATGCCGTCAGACCACATCGGATGAGGCATGAAACTCGGGGCGGCGAAGGCCTCGGCGATGAGTATGAAACCGCCCAGGATGCCGGCGTTGTGGGCCCGGCCAAGAGCCACCGCAAGCTCGTAGAGCGCCGGGCCGCCTACTGAGCCGGCGGCGAAGACGAGGGTCGCGTCGCGGCCGGCAGCCTTGATGAGTTCGAGCAGCTCGCCGGTGGAGAGGTAGAAGCCCTCAGGGCGCTGCTGGAGGTCGGAGCGGACGCCGCGCCCGGCAGCCAGCTCGATCAGGCGGGCCCTCTGCTCCTCGTCGCAGCCAAATACAACCTTCGGCTCCCAGTAGTCGGGGCCAAGGTCGTTCTCCAGCAGCATCATCTCCTCGACGAACTCGAAGCTCTCCGGATACATGTTGGCGAGGACGAATTCGTCGAAGTCCATCTCGCGGTGACATTCGGCAAGCAGGTTCGGCTCGCCATTACAGAAGAAGTTGGCGCACTTGACCGGCCGGTAGCGGTCGAGAAGGCATCCGTCGAGGTGAAACATGCAGCGCGGCGGCGCCAGCTTGCGGCCGCGGAAATGGAAACTCCCGCCGGGGGCGGACATCGTCGCGAGAGCGGCTTCGGCACCAGTATGCCCTTTCAATTTCTTTATATTCCTTCCTGGAAAGGACTTTTTTTATGTTA
>CAYNMY010000023.1:0-11650 GCA_964398275.1 uncultured Armatimonadia bacterium
CCCAGCTGCGTCATCCGCTCTTGCACCAGGTTAATTACCAACTCGTCCGGCACCAGCTCACCGGCATTCATATACGCCTGCGCCTGCTTGCCCAACTCCGTCTCGGCGGCCACGGCTGCCCGCAGGATATCTCCCGTGGACATGTGCAAATAGGCCATCTGCTTTTGCAGGTACTCGGCATGAGTGCCTTTGCCGCCTCCCGGCGGTCCTAACAGTATCAAATCCCGCTGCGGCATCTCCGGGCTATTCCTTCCTGCGTTGCACAACAGACAAAGTAGTCATTATAGCGACTGCCCGCTATGCATGCAAGAACCCCCGGTAGTGGCGCATGAGCAGCTGGGCTTCGAGCTGCTGCATAGTATCGAGCGCCACCCCGACGATAATCAGTAGCGAAGTGCCGCCGACCAAGTTGAACGAGCTAACCCCGGTGATCGGCCCGACATAGAACTGCATTACGGCCACTACACCCAGGAAGATAGCACCGGCCAGGGTTATGCGGTACAGAATCTTGTCCAGATAGTCGCGGGTTTTCTCGCCGGGTCGGATCCCCGGCACTGCCCCACCGTTCTTTTGAAGGTTCTCGGCAATCTGCTCGGGATTGAACGTCACGGCGGTATAGAAGTACGTGAACAGTATCACCAGGATGAAGTACATAAGTGACGCAAAGTGATTTGATTCATTGGGGCTTGTGAAGGTAATCATCGTTTGGATCGAGTTGTAGATGGTGTCCTCGGAAATCCCGATTGCCGATATGCTCTGCACGATCTTGGGATTCATCAGGAACTGCCCGATCTGCCCCGGGAACATCGCCACGGCGATAGCAAAGATGATGGGCATCACGCCGGCCTGATTGACCCGCAGCGGCAGGTAGCTGCTCTGCCCGCCGTAGACGCGGGTACCCCGAACGCGCTTGGCATACTGCACAGGAATCTTGCGCTCAGCCTGCTGGACCTTAATAATGCCGTAGATCGTCAGGGTAAAGATGCCCGCCAGGAACACAACGTTGCCGATGCCGATCTGCCCACCCATCATCAGCTTCAACGTCCGGGCCAGGTCCTGCGGCAGCGCCGTCATTATGCCGACGAAGATCAGCAACGATACGCCCTGGCCGATACCCTTCTCAGTTATCTGGTCGCCAATGTACATCAGGAAGACGGTACCGGCGACCATCATCACCACATTGAACGCGATGATGAACCGGCCCCCCGTGACGCCACCAACCGATCCAAAAAGACTGATCATACCAAAGCCCTGCAACACGCAAATGCCGACCGTCGTGTACTTGGTCCACTCCCGGATCTTGCGCTGGCCCCACTCGCCCTCTTTCTGAAGCTGCTCCAGCGCGGGTATGGCCATCACCAGCAACTGGAAGATAATCGAGGCGGTAATGTAGGGCATAATGCCCAGCGCCAGCACTGAAAAACGCTTCAACGAACCGCCAGCAAAAGCATCAAGCAGCCCGCCGATTCCGCCCCCGAACGCCCCCGAGAAAAGCTGTTCAATAGCGTCCCGATCAACGCCAGGCAGCGGTACGTGCGCGCAGGCCACGTATACCGCA
This sequence comes from uncultured Armatimonadia bacterium, assembly GCA_964398275.1. GTDB lineage: Bacteria > Armatimonadota > Zipacnadia > Zipacnadales > Zipacnadaceae > JALGTD01. The sequence continues at coordinate 1,559 of CAYNMY010000023.1, forward strand.
AACATGGCCAGCACAAAGAAGATGCGCTTGCGCACATCGGGCTGTCTGAGGGCCTGGGCCAGCCCGGCGAGCCGCTCTTTCACCGGCCGATGACCTCCACAGTGCCGCCAGCGGCTTCAATCTTCTCGCGCGCCAACTTGCTGAACGCATGCGCCTTCACAGTCAGCTTATGCTCCAGTTCGCCGTCGCCCAGGATCTTGATGCCATCTCGCAGCTTGGCAACCACTCCGCTTTCCAGCAGGACTTGCGGCGTTACCTCGCTGCCCTCGGCGAATCGGTTGAGCTGGCTAACGTTGAGCACCGCATACTCCTTGCGGAAGATGCCGATGTTATGCGCCTTGTTGGTCTGACCGCGCAGCTTGGGGATGCGCCGATACAGCGGCGTCTGGCCGCCTTCGAAGCCGCGCTTGATACTAAAGCGCTGCTTCTGGCCGTTTTGCCCCCGGCCGCTGGTCTTTCCCTGGCCAGCAGCAACGCCCCGGCCCTTGCGCTTGCGCCCGGTCTGTCTCGCCTTGTTCGGTTTAAGGTCAGATAGCTCCATCGCCGTTGCCTTTTTTGCCTGATGCGCCGTCTATGTTGCCTGGTACGACGGCCGCCTCACTTTCTACCACGTTCATCAGACTGCCGCCCGACTGCACGCAGCCGTCCCGTGGCAAGCAAGCCTGGCCTGCCAAAACCCTAGAACTTCAGTCCGGCTTCGCGGGCCGCTTCCGCCAACGCGGCGACCTTCCCATGATACGGCCACCCGGCCCGGTCAAACACCACTGTCTCGATGCCCTGGTCAAGCGCCCGCCTGGCGATAGCTTCGCCCACCGCCGCGGCGGCTTCGATATTGGCAGTGCTCGACAGCCCGGCGGCCACGTCCTTATCCAACGTACTGACCGCTGCCAGCGTGTGCCCTTCGTAATCATCAATTATCTGCGCGCAGACATGCTTCAGGCTCTTGCTCACGCAGAGCCGGGGACGTTCGCGCGTGCCCACAACATCACGGCGACCGCGTAACTGCCGGCGACGCCGCCCTTTTCTTCTGTCTCGTTCGCTACTCACGATTAGCCTTCTTTAACCGGCAACTGCGACAGCAACCTGCCGGCGCTCTCTCACCGAATTAGCCCGCAACTACTCAACACCAATCTTGGCCTGCTTACCAGCCTTGCGCCGCAGTTGCTCATCAGCATACTTAATGCCCCGCCAGTTCGTACCCTTGGCCCAATACACGCTGACCGGCTGAACGGATCGAATCCGGGCTGCCACCTGCCCAACCTCCTGCTTATCGGCACCGCGCACGATAATCACAGTAGTCCCCTCCGTGGAGATCTCGACGGTTCCAGTCGGCTCAATGATCACGTCGTGCGAGTAGCCCACGTGCAGACGTAGATTCGGGCCTTCCATCTCGGCGCGATAGCCTACGCCCTGAATCTCCAGCCGCTTCTCGAAGCCCGTGGACACGCCCTCGACCATATTCGCGATCAAGGCGCGTGTCAGACCGTGCAGCGCCCGGTGCCGCCTCTGATCGGTAGCCCGCGTCACCACGATCTCATCGCTGGCAACCTCGACGGCAATACCGCGCGGCAACTCGTGTGAGAGCTCGCCGTTCGGCCCTTTGACCGACACGGTCCCGTCGGCGACTTTGACCTCGACCTTGTCCCGTATTTCTATTGGGTCCTTGCCTATCCGCGACATACTTGCTCGCTCCTCAGCCCTGCGACTGGCAACAGCTGCTGCCACGCCTACCAGACGTGGCAGATCACCTCTCCGCCGATCCCGCGCTGTCGTGCGTTCCTAGCAGTCATTACGCCCTCGCTGGTGGAGATAATAGCGACGCCGATTCCTCCCAGCACGCGTGGCAGTCCGTCTTTGCCGGCGAACACCCGGCACCCCGGCTTACTAATGCGCTTGGCACCAGCTACAATCGGGCAACGGTGTTCATCGTAGCGCAGCCGAATGCGTAGCTCCCGGCCGCGATTAACCAACTGGAAGCCCCGTACGTAGCCTTCATCGTGCAGGATCCTGGCAATGGCCATTTTCGTCCTGGACAAGGGCACATCCACGCTGGTATGCCGCGCCATGCACGCATTTCTCACTCGCGCCAACATGTCGGCGATAGGATCGGTCAGAACACCCATTAGCTACCTCCTGAGTAGCACGTACCACAGCCTGGCCGGCCGGGCGGCGATACCTATCCGCTGCGACCGGGCTCAGACTCGCCTACCAACTCGACTTCGTTATGCCCGGAATATTTCCCGCCAGAGCGTTTTCTCGGAAGCAGATGCGACACATCCCAAACTTGCGCATATAGCCCCGCCTGCGCCCACACAGCGCACAGCGGTTGTATGCCCGGCTGCTAAACTTGGGTACGCGCTTCTGCTTGGCGATCCACGATTTCTTCGCCACAGACGACTGCCTCCTGCACTACGTGCGTCTCGATAGCAATTTACTGCTCTCAGTACTGGCCGCTGCCGGATTTGTGCTACTCCTTGGCCAGCGGCAGCCCCAGGCCCTCTAGCAACGCCATTCCTTCGTCATCGGTCCGCGCAGTAGTGACAATAGTGACACTGAAACCCCGCGTCTTTTCCACATCGTCGTAACCCAGCTCCGGGAATATCAGGTGATCGTTGACGCCCAGGCTGTAGTTGCCCCGCCCATCGAATCCGTTGCGCGGCAGCCCACGGAAGTCACGAATCCGCGGCACCGCTATGTTAAACAGCCGGTCCAGAAACTCCCACATCCGGTCGCCGCGCAGCGTCGCCTTACACCCAATAGCTTGTCCGGCCCGGACGCCGTAGGCTGCTATTGACTGCTTCGCCCGGGTGATACAGGGCCGCTGGCCCAGTATCAACGCCAGCTCGCCAATAGCGTTCTCGAGCGTCTCGAAATTGGTCGTCGCTTCCGAGACGCCCGTGCTCACGCACACCTTCTGCACGCGCGGCGCTTCCCACATGTTAGTATATCCGAACTGCTCAGCCAGTTGTGGGCAGACTTTTTCTGCGTATAGCTCTTTGACTCGCGCTCTATATGCCATCGTTGCTGCCTGCGCTTTCACTCGCCGCCTGTGAGGTGCCGCGCCTCCCGATAGATTGGCGCAACGCCGGCGGCTCGGCCTAGTGGCTTCATTCGTCAATATCCGTATGGCACTTCTTGCAAACACGAACATTGGTGCCGTCGTCACGCCTACGGTGCCCCACCCGCGTTGGTTTATCGCACGCCGGGCAGACCAGCATGACATTGGAGAGGTCCACCGGCCCCGGGCTTTCGATAATACCGCCCTGCCGCACTTTCTGCGACTGGCGCACGGCCCGCTTCAGGACGTTAACGCCATCAACAATCACTCGTCGTTCCTTCGGCAACACCCCAATGACCCGACCCCGACGCGGATTGCCCCGGTATGACTTATCCTTCCCGGCGACCACGATTACCTGATCGCCGGTTCTGATGTTCAGCTTGTTCTTCGGCATCGGCTATGCTCCCTATTCGCTCTGCGCCACAGCACCGATCCGGCTCACTCCCGGACGGATCCCCTGGCCCGGCTAGACCACTTCGGGGGCTAGAGATATAATCCTCATAAACTTCTTCTCGCGCAGTTCCTGGGCGACCGGCCCGAACACTCGAGTACACCGCGGGTTGCCTGTCTCGTCAACTATGACCGCCGCGTTGTCGTCGAAGCGGATGTGACTGCCGTCGGCCCGCATTACCCCCTGGCGACACCGTACAATCACCGCCCGTATAATCTCTCCCTTGGCAATCGGGCTTTGCGGCGTGACCTGCTTGGTGGAGGCCACAATCTGGTCGCCCAGCGATGCGTACCTGCTGCCGCTGCGGCCTATCACGCTAATGCAGCCGATCTCACGGACGCCCGAATTATCTGCCACTTTAAGTCTGGTTTCTTTCTGTATCATAATCGCGAGTCTCTCTCAGAGCGCCGTACCGACCCCCCCGGGGCCGCCCCGCGCCGCTTCTACTCTGCTTGGCCCTGTGCAGCCTCAGCGATGATCCGTTCCTGCAAGTGAGGCGGTACGGGCTGATAGTGCGCGAACTGCATCGCATAGCTGGCCCGGCCCTGCGACAGCGAGCGCAGGTCCGCCGCATAGCTAATCATCTCGGCCACCGGCACCAGCGCCCGGACCCGCTGCAGGCCCGCGCCGATTGCATCCATCCCTTGAATCTGTCCCCGGCGTCCGTTGATGTCGCTCATTACCTCGCCCATGATGTCATCGGGCGTGGTCACCTCCACCGCCGCCATCGGCTCCAGCAGGCTCGCTCCAGCTTCTTGCAGGGCACTGCGCATCGCGATCTGCCCGGCGGTCCGGAACGCCAGATCCGATGAGTCTACCGGGTGGGAGCTGCCGTCGTCCAGGGTGACGCGCACCTCCACCACCGGATACCCGGCCAACACCCCTGACGCCATCGCATCCTGTACACCCTTTTCTACTGCGGCAATGTAGTTGGTCGGCACTGACCCGCCTTTGATCTCGTTGACGAACTCAAAGCCACTTCCCGCACTGAGCGGCTCCACACGAATCCACACGTCACCGAATTGCCCCCGCCCACCCGTCTGCTTCTTATGCCGCCCGTGCACGCGCACTTTCTTGGTCACAGTCTCCCGGTAGGCGATCTTCGGCGGCTTCAGCAGCACGTCAACCTCGAACTCGCGCTTCAGCCGGCTGGTGACGATCTCCACGTGCAATGGCCCCAGACCACGCACGATCAGTTCTCCGGTTTCCCGGTCGCGCTCGTAGGCGAAGCCCACGTCCTCGTCGGACAGTTGCGCCAGCGCCCCGGAAAGCTTTTCCTGGTCGGCCCGCGACGCCGCCTCCAACGCCGTGGCGTGCATACCGATCGGCAATGCCGGACAATCAAAGATCACCCGCTCTGCGGGCTCACACAATGTTGTGCAGGTCTGCGCGTCCTCCAGCTTGGTCACGCAGCCGATGTCACCGGCCGCCATTGTCCCTGCTGACACCGTTTGGCGGCCCTGGATGAAGGCCAGCCCGCTCAGCCTGACAGTGTTGCCGCTCCGTGCATCCACCGCCGTCGCGTCGGCCTGCGCTATTCCCGAAACGACCCGCAGCAGACTTAGTCGTCCCACATACGGGTCCAGAATGGTCTTGAATACTACCGCCGCGAACGGTTCGCTCGCCTCAGGCTCCCGCACCACTTCTTCTTCGGCTTTGGGGCGCTGTCCGACCCAGGCCCCGCGGTCCAGTGGCGTCGGCGCCACCTGCGCGAGAAACTCAGCCAGCGCCACCGCACCGACACCCCCCTGGCCATTGGTCGCCAGTACCGGCATAATTAAGCCCTGGGCGACGGCGTTCCTCAGGCCCTGGCCCAGCTCCTGCGCAGAGAGCCCGCCCTCCTCCAGGTATTTCTCCGTCAGCTCATCGTCGGTAGCGGCCACAGCATCAATGACAGTTTCACGCGCCGCCTCCGCGGCCTCGCTTAGCTCCTCCGGAATACTGGTACGCCTGGCCTGTTTGCCTGCGCCCACAATTGCCTCCATCGCCAGCAGGTCAATTACGCCCCGGAAGCCGGCCTCGCTGCCGATGGGAAGTTGCACCGCGACCACCTCGGGACCACTGAGATTGTCCCGCAGGCTGGCCAACGCCTTGTCAAAGCTAGCTCGTTCCTTATCCACCTTATTAACGAGGGCGATCAGCGGCTGGCCCTGTTCCCGCGCCGTCTCGAAAACCTTGAAAGTATGCACCTCGACGCCGGCAGCCGCATCTACCACCAGCAGGCTGCAATCCGCCACCCACAGCGCCGGGACGACCTCGCCGAAGAACTCGGCGTAGCCCGGCGTGTCAATAAGGTTTATCTTCGTGCCGTTGTGCTCACAGTAACAGGCAGCCGGGGCAATTGATATCTGGCGCTTGATCTCCTCGGCGGCAAAGTCACAGGTGGTCGTGCCCTTTTCCACCTCGCCCATCCGCGGCGTCATCCCCGTGCTGAACAGCAGGGCCTCCGCCACGGAGGTCTTGCCACATCCCCGGTGACCGACCAGCGCTAGATTTCGGATTTGACTGCTCTCGTACTGCGGCACGACTATTTCCTTTCCGTCAGACGCCCTTAGCAAACTCGGCGCGAACGTCAGGCGACCTACTTGGCCCGAGCGATGACATTGGATACCCGCCAGTGCTTGTCCTTGCTCAGTGGGCGACACTCGCTAATCTCCACCCGGTCACCCACGTGGCACTCATTACCCTCATCGTGCGCCTTGAGTTTAGTCCGGCGCCGCATCACTTTCCCGTACAACGGGTGGCGCGTGAGTCGCTGAACCTCCACCACGACGGTCTTATCCATCTTGTCGCTGACAACTGTGCCCATCGCCCTTCGCTTGTGGCCGGTCTTGGTCTTCGGCTTCATGGATTGATCTCCAGCTCCCGCTCGCGCAGAATGGTCTCAATCCGCGCGATAGCTTTCCGATACTTGCGTACTCGCTTCGGGTCGTCAATCTGGCCCGAGGCCAACCGAAAACGCAGGTTGAACAGGCTCTCGGTAATATGCCGCTTGCGGTCGCGTAGTTCCTCATCACTGGCATTGCGCAACTGGTCCACGAATTCTCGGGTGGTATCAACTGTGTCAGGCATGCTAGTCCTCCCGCCTGACGAACTTGGTCTTGACGGGCAGCTTATGAGCCGCCAGGCGCATCGCCTCGCGGGCCAGATCCTCGGGCACGCCGCCCATCTCGAACATCATCCGCCCCGGCTTGACCACCGCCACATAAAGCTCTACTGCCCCTTTGCCCTTGCCCATTCGTGTCTCGGCGGGTTTTTGGGTGACCGGCTTGTCCGGGAATATGCGAATCCAGACTTTGCCGCCGCGCCGCGCGTGCCGCGTCATCGCCACTCGCGCCGCCTCGATCTGCCGGGAGTTAATCCAGCCCGGCTCCAGGGCTTGCAGCCCGTACTCACCGAACGCTATTGTACTGCCCCGGTATGCCAGCCCGCGCATCCGCCCCCGATGCTGCTTGGGGTGCTTAAGCCGCTTAGGCATCAACATCGTTATCTTCCTCCTGCGGCTCGTCTGCGGCCAGCTCTTCCGCCACAACTTCTGGTGGAGCCGCGGGCGCAGTTTCTGTCTCGACTTCAGCTACTGCCTCTGGGGCTGCTTCTTCCTCAGCCTCGGCCTCCGCCGCCCCCTCTTCCACAGCTTCTGCCTCTGGGGCTACTTCTTCATCAGCCTCGGCCTCCGCCGCCTCTTCTTCCACAGCTTCTGCCTCTGGGGCTACTTCTTCCTCAGCCTCGGCCTCCGCTGCCTCTTCTTCCACAGCTTCTGCCTCTGGGGCTACTTCTTCGGGAGCTACTGCCGGCGTTTCGCTGCTCATCGCCGCCGTCTCCAGCCCCACTTCTGGTTCTGGCTCTGGCTCACTATCCCCGGCACCCTCTACCATTGCCACTGTCTCGGCCCCCGGCTCCTCCCCCGGCACATCTGTTTCCACTCCTTCAACTGCCTCAGCTTCTTGCGCCGCCGCCGTCTCTGCTTCCAGCTCCGCCCACACGTCTTCGTCCTCGGTCTTCTTGGGCGGCAGGATCTCCCCTCGATATATCCACACCTTCACGCCGATGTTTCCGTAACCGGGCTTAGCCTCGGCACGGCCAAAATCAATATCCGCCCGCAGCGTATGCAGCGGCACCCGTCCCTCCGGCCCCATGGCTTCGCGGCGCGCGATCTCCGCGCCCCCAATCCGCCCGGCGATCTGACAGCGGACGCCCTCGCCGCCGGCGGCCATAGTTCGCTCCATCGCCTGGCCCATCGCCCGGCGCGGCGAAACCCGCCGCTCGATCTGCCACGCAATGTTCTCAGCAACCAACTGGGCACACAAGTCGGGAGCAGCCAGCTCCTCCACATTAACCCGCACCTTGGCATCCACCATATCCTCGATGTGTCGGCGCAAGCGGTCCACATCGCGTCCACCCCGCCCAATCATAATTCCCGGCTTGGCCGATTCGATGGTCACCGTGATCGTATTCGCAGTCCGGTCCATGGTGATATTGGATATCCCCGCGTTGCGCTGGGTGGACTGAATATATCGACGGATCTTCAGATCCTCGATGAGCTGGCGACGATACTGTTCGCCCTCAGCGAACCAGTGGCTGCGGGGCTTGCGGATAGTCACCAGGCGAAAACCGTATGGGTGTACCTTTTGGCCCATTTACATCGCTCCTTGTGCCCAGCCGGACAATTAGACCTCGTCGGCGAGCCCGTCGGAAACAACGACGGTAATGTGGCAGGTCGGGCGCGTGTAGATATCCGCACGCCCTCGGGCGCGCGGGCGCATCCGTCGTGTCCGTGGCCCTTCGTCAACAATCGCCTTGGCCACGAACATATCATCCCGGTCCATCCCGTGATTGTTCTCCCCGTTGGCCACGGCGGACCTAAGACAGCTCAAGACATCGCGGGCTGCAGGCGACACCTGCACCCCCAAAGCTGCCTCCGCCACCGCGACATCCCGGCCGCGGATCAGCTCGACAAATCGGCGGGCCTTGCGGGGCCCCCGGTGTAGCCATTTTCCTAATGCTCGTGCTTCCATTACTTAGCTTCTCCTGCCCGCGATAGCACCGCACTGTCCCCGACCAAACAGCTAATGCTGCCCCCGGCTCGGCGAGACTACTCGCGCGAGCGGCCGCTCCGCATACCCCGGTAGGTCCGCGTCGGCGCAAACTCCCCTAGCTTATGGCCCACCATATTCTCCGAGATATAGATCGGCACGTGCCTACGCCCGTCGTGAACCGCTATCGTGTGCCCTACCATCTCGGGGAAAATTGTTGACCGCCGCGACCACGTGCGAATGGGCTGCTTCGTGCTCGTCGCGTTCATCTGCTGGACCCGGTTCATCAGCTTTTCATCTACGTACGGCCCCTTCTTGGTCGATCGCGGCACAACAACTACCTCCTCGGCATATTCAGCTCGCTAGCGCTTCGCGTAGCGGCGCCGCACGATGTACTTGTCGGACAGCTTAGTCTTCGGGCGCGTCCTCTTGCCCAGCGTCTTCTTACCCCAGGGACTCAGCGGACTGGGATGACCGATCGGGGCCTTCCCCTCACCGCCCCCGTGCGGATGGGCTACGGGGTTCATGGCTACGCCACGCACGTGCGGCCGCTTACCTCGCCAGCGCGCCCGCCCCGCCTTGCCGTCGTTGATGTTGCTGTGGTCCGCGTTGCCAACTCGGCCCACCGTACCCCGGCACTCAGTCAGCACCAGGCGCACCTCATCTGAGGGCAGGCGCAGATGGACGTACTTCCCCTCCCGCGCCATAATCTGTGCGGCGGCGCCCGCACCTCGCGCCAATTGACCGCCCCGTCCGGGCTGGAGCTCGACGTTGTGCACCACAGTCCCCAACGGAATTCGCCCCAGGGGCAGGCAGTTCCCCGGTCGAATCGGTGCATTGTCGCCCGAAACGACTGTATCGCCCTTGCTCAGCCCTTCTGGCGCCAGGATGTAGCGCTTCTCGCCGTCGGCGTAATGCAACAGGGCCAGGAGGGCGGAACGCCCCGGATCGTACTCCAGCGCAGCTACCTTCGCCTCGATGTCGTCCTTGTTGCGCTTGAAATCCACTATCCGCAGGCGGCGCTTGTGCCCGCCGCCCCGATGCCGCGAGGTGATCTGGCCGTCAACATTGCGCCCCGCTTTACTCTTCGTGTGGCGCGTCAAGCTCTTCTCCGGTCGCTTCTTATCAACCTCAGTACGATCCAGCGAGATGTAGCCTCGTCGGCCCGGTGTAGTTGGCTTGTGCTCTTTAACCGCCATAGCTTGTCTCTCCACTACTCAGCCGTCAGAACGAAGCTCCGCTCTAGGCTACCTCGATGAGATCAATCTGGTCCCCGGGTGCCAGAGTCACAATGGCCTTCTTCTGCAGCGCAGTTTTCCCGGCACGATGCCGATAGCTGCGCCGCCGGGTCTTGCCCTTAACATTAAGGGTATTAACCTTCGTCACGCGCACGTTGAAGAGTGCCTCAATCGCATTGCGAATCTGTATCTTATTGGCGTCCGAGTGCACCTCGAAGTGGTACTTATTCTCCACCTCGGCCTGCATCATACTCTTTTCAGTGATGATTGGCGCGCGGATAATATTGCGGTATTCATTAAGTTGCTCAGACG
>CAYNMY010000024.1:0-11481 GCA_964398275.1 uncultured Armatimonadia bacterium
GAAGTGGTGATACTGGGGCCAGGCAGCGTCTTTACCAGTATCGTGCCTAATCTGCTGGTAGCAGGAGTGACCGAGGCACTGGTCGCGAGCGAAGCGCCGCGCGTGTTGGTCTGCAACGTAATGACCCAGCCCGGCGAGACCGACGGCTTCGGGGCGGCAGAACACGTCGAAGCCATCAACCGCCACGTATCGCAGCCAGTGTTTGATTACGTTCTGCTCAACGATATGAAGCCGCCTGCATCGGTGCTGGCGCGATATGAAAGCGAAGGCGCCGAGTTTGTGGAGCCGGCGCCTCGGCAAATTGCGCGGCTCGGCTTCATTCCCGTCTGCCGGCACCTGATAGCCGGGGAGGACCTGGCCCGGCATGACCCAGAGCAAGTTGCGGCGGCAATACTGGAGGTCGCTGCCAAGCACAGCGGGGGCTTGTTTTAGCCATCAGGCCTCTGGATCGGCCCAGAGGGGCCCAGCGATCTGGCCCCGGCAGGTAGAGTTCCAAGGTGGTATCAAACCCCAACTCAAATCGTATCAGGAGGTAAGAAAAGTGGCTGTAAAAGTAGGCATCAATGGTTTTGGACGAATCGGGCGACAGGTATTCAAGGTTATTCAGGAACAGTTCGCCGACGAAATCGAAGTTGTCGCGGTGAACGACCTGACCGATAATGACACGCTCGCCCACCTGCTCAAGTATGACAGCGTTTACGGAAAGTATCCGGGTACTGTGGAGGCCAGCGGCGAGGCAATCACCGTGGACGGCAAGAGTATGGCCTCGCTGGAAGTGCGCGATCCCAAGGAGCTGCCGTGGGAGGATATGGGAGTGGACATTGTTCTGGAGTCCACCGGCGTCTTCCGGGATGTAGAGAAGGTGGCATGGCACCTGGAAGCCGGGGCCAAGAAGGTCATCATTTCCGCACCGGCCCAGGGCAACTGCTGCACGGTAGTGCTGGGGGTTAACGCCGACATCTACGATCCGGCCAACGATCACATTCTCTCCAACGCTTCCTGCACCACTAACTGTCTGGCGCCGATGTGCAAGGTGCTCAATGATAGCTTCGGCATCAACCGCGGCTTGATGACCACCATTCACTCCTACACCAGTGACCAGCGGCTGCTGGACTTCCCGCATAGTGATCTGCGCCGGGCTCGGGCGGCCGCGCTCAACATCATCCCCACCAGCACCGGCGCCGCGGCGGCTATCGGCCTGGTCATCCCCGAACTGGCCGGCAAGATGGACGGCATGGCCCTGCGCGTGCCCACGCCAACTGGCTCGATCGTTGATCTGGTTGTGGAAACGGAAAAGGCTACCGACAAGGAGGCCGTCAATGCGGCGGTGGCGGCGGCTGCCTCGGAAGGGGAGTTGGCTCCGTACCTCGACTACTGCGATGATCCGATCGTCCAGAGTGACATCGTGGGCGACCCGGCCTCGTGCATCTTCGACTCGCTGGAGACGATGGTCCTGGGCGGCAATATGGTTAAGGTCCTGGGCTGGTATGACAACGAGTGGGGTTATTCGTGCCGCACCGCCGAGCTGATAAAGGTGCTCGCCGACAAGGGCTGGTAGGGATGAATAAGAAGACCATCCGTGACGTAGATGCCACGGGTAAGCGGGTGCTGGTGCGCGTGGACTTTAACGTCCCGATGGAGGACGGCCAGATTACCGACGATACGCGCATCCGGGCCGTCCTGCCGACAATCGGCTACTTAACCGGTCAGGGCGCAGTGGTCATCCTCTGCGCGCACCTGGGACGCCCCAAGGGCAAACGCGTTCCCGAAGAGAGCCTCAAGCCCGCCGCCGACCGGCTCGGTCAGCTTATTGATCCGCCGGTCAGCTTTGTGGACGACTGCATCCGTGAGCCGGTCGCCCAGGCGGTGGCAGCCGCCTCTCCGGGGGAGGTTATCCTGCTGGAGAATACGCGCTTTCATCCCGGCGAGGAGTCCAAGGATACAGCCGAGATGCTGGCCTTCGCCGAGCAGCTCGCCGCACCCGCCGACCTGTACGTCAACGACGCCTTCGGCGCCTCGCACCGCAAGCACGCCTCCCCCTACGGGGTCACCAGCTACCTGAGCCCGTGCGTGGCCGGGCTGCTGGTTGAAGAGGAGATCACCAAGCTCCAGCGAGTGGTGGATGCCGACCGGGAGGGCTTCGTCGCTGTTCTGGGTGGTGCTAAGGTCAAAGACAAGATCGGCGTCGTGGAGGCGCTCCTGCCCCGCGTCGAGCACCTGCTGATCGGGGGGGCGATGGCCTGGGCCTTCTTTAGGGCCCAAGGCATGGAGATCGGCGAATCGCTGTGCAGCGACGAGAGTATAGAAGGCGCTGGGAAGCTCCTCGGCTCAATGGCCGAGTACCTCGACCGTATGCTCCTGCCGGTTGACGTGCATATGAAAAAGCTTGCAACTGGCGAAATCAGGTATGCACCTGCCGGCGGGATCAAGCCGGGCTGGGATGCGCTGGACATCGGCCCCGAGACGCGCGAAAACTACGCTGACATCGTCCGCAAGACCAAAACCGTCTTCTGGAATGGCCCGATGGGCTATTTCGAGGAGCCGCCCTTTGACGAGGGCACCCTGGCAGTGGCCCAGGCGATGGGCGAGTGCACGGGCTATAACGTGGTCGGCGGGGGTGATTCGGTAGCCGCGATCACCCAAATGGGCCTGGCTGATGAGATGGATCACGTCTCCACCGGCGGTGGGGCGTCGCTGGAGTTTATTGAGAATAACGGTAGCTTGCCGGCAGTAGAGGCATTGGATGATAATGAATAGTGGACAGTGGCGAGTGGCTAGTGGATAGTTAACGACTAACGACCCGAAACAACAGCCCGCCACAGCGACAAAGGATAGTGGATAGTGGATAGTGGCGAGTGGCTAGTGGCTAGTTAACGACTAACGACCCGAAACAACAGCCCGCGACAGCGACTGGGTGGGGAAACTGGCCGCAAGACTTGTCCGGTAGGAGCGGCATTCTTGCCGCGATTTGTGATCGTAGACGGAGGGCAAGAAAGGCGATCGCGTCAGGATGCCATCGCAAATTAGAAGTTACCGGGACCTCAGCGTTTGGCAGAAATCGTGCGATTTGGCTGAAGAAACTTACATGCTTACTCGTCAATTTCCCAAAGAGGAGTTGTACGGTCTAGTCAGCCAAATGCGCCGGGCGGCTGTCTCGGTTCCTTCGAATATCGCAGAGGGAGCAGAGCGGGAAGGGCCGGCAGAATACCTGCGGTTCCTGAGCATCGCAAGCGGCTCTCTGGCTGAGTTGCAGACTCAGGTGGAGTTGGCGCGGCGCTTCAACTACATTGCGGCTCAGCAAGCGGAAGAGCTGGCCCTTGGAATTGATGAAATCGGCAAGATGCTGTACGGGCTGCGGAAGGGCCTCAAATCACAGCCTGGCGATAAGTAGAGGCTACTGGTGTCGGCTGGGCCCTGGCTGTTGGCCGTTTGTCGTTCACTAACCACTGTCCACTAACCACTATCCACTGACAAAATAGGAGATTACCCAAATCATGCGCACTCCCATCATGGCCGGGAATTGGAAGATGAATTGCGACAACGAGGAAGCCTGGCAATTGGCAGCGGCCATTGCCGACCAAGTCGGCGCCGTCCAAAATTGCGAGATGATCCTGTGCCCGCCAGCAACGGCACTTACTACCGTGCTCGCCGCTATCGAGGACACCAACATCGGCCTCGGCGCGCAGAATATCTTCTGGGAGGAGAGCGGCGCGTATACCGGTGAGCTTTCCGGCCCGATGCTGCTTTCGTGCGGCTGTGAGTACGTCATCATCGGCCACTCCGAGCGGCGCGGGCGATTCGGCAGCATTGCCGATGACTTCACTGCCGAACTTCAGAAGGTCTTCGGTGAGAGCGATGCCAGCGTCAATCGCAAGATCAAGGCGGCGCTGTCGTACGAGTTGACGCCGATTGTCTGCGTTGGCGAGCTGCTCAGCGAGCGGCAGGCGGGTCAGACTGACGAGGTGGTCACCAGCCAGGTCCACGCGGCGCTGGACGGTTTGGCCGCGGACCAGATTGACGCGCTGGTCTTCGCCTATGAGCCGGTCTGGGCCATCGGCACCGGCGAGGTCTGCGATGCCGAGGAGGCCAACCGGGTGCTGGGTCTGATCCGCAGCCTTCTGGCCGAGGCCACCAGCGAAAGTGTTGCCCAGGAGATGCGGATTCTGTACGGCGGCAGCGTCAAGCCCGACAATGTAGTGGGGTTAATGGAGCAGCCTGAGATTGACGGTGGGCTGGTCGGTGGTGCGGCGCTGGAGGCGGATTCGTTCGGCGAACTGATTAGTGTCGCGGCTGCGAGTGTGGAGTAGCGCGACGACGGGAGATAGGAGCGATGATCTCCCCCAGGGCACGATAATGGTAGGAGCGACATTCTTGTCGCGACAGCCCCTCGCGGGCCCTGTCTACTCCGCTGTAGTCGCCGATGCGCCCTAGTGCTGTGGCGAACGGTCACAATCGCCGAAAGCTGACCAGGTCCGAGAAGTCGGCCATCGCCCCCATCGCCCGGTTGCTTGTCTCAATGCCCGCCTCCTCGACAGCCGCACCGGGGTTCAGACCAGCGTAGAGGATCACCCCAATGCGTTCGAGGGGGACGGGAATCTCCAGCAGCGATTGACTGGGCTGGCCGACGGCGGCCACGCCGCGAATGCCCGCCTGCGCCATCTCATCGGCTAGCTGGACAAACTGGCTACGGGCGGCGCCGGGAATGATGCGGAAACTCGCGCCGACCTTCCCAGCTTCCCCGCGGGCCGCCGGGGTGACCGAGGTCATCTTGCCCTTGATAAATATCTCCAGGGGATCCAGGGAGGTGCCGCCGTAGTTGATCAGGTCGGTAAAGCGCAGCGGTTCGTGGCCGGCAAGCTCCAGCAGACCGCCGAATTCCGACTGCATGGGGATGCCGTGGCTGAGCAGGATGCCATTAATGGTTACACTGCAGACCGTACCGATACCGACCATTCCTGGTGGCACGCGGGTATCGCCGACGTTCTGGCCCGCTGGGTAGATAGCCACCAGGTCACTGGTGCACAGTCCGGCCAGGAAGACCGGGCGCATCACCCGCAGGGCCGCCTCCAGAGCCTCCGCGGGTAGCAGCGAAATGTTGAGGACAACCTTCCCCTGGCGGGTAGCCAGATCGAAGGTGGTCTGGTAGGCCAGCCGTTCGAGCCGGGAGATGACCAGGGTGACTTTGTCGGATACGCTGGCGTCGGCCAGTTCTTGCCGGCCCGCCTCGGTGAGGCGCCGGCCCTGACGTCCGAGTGGTTCAGTTAGGCCCGCCTCGTCGAGCCGGCCCAGGTGGTAGCGGATGGCGCGGTCGGTAAGGTGCACCCCGAAGTTGGCTAGCTCGCTGGCCAGCCGGCTGCTGCCCAGCGGCTCGCCTGCCTGGTCCAGTACGCGAAGAATTGCCAAAGCCTTCCTATCAATTTCCGGCATGTTTTTCCCTCCTGGCTCACCCTTTATGGGCTAATGTTCAGTTAGCAAGCATGAATTAGGGGAAAGATAGCGGAAGTGGCCGGGAATGTCAAGTCGTCGAGCGGAAGAATTTGCCGGTGCGATTCCGTTGACAGCGTCATTCTGCGGCTCTAGAATGCAACTGGTAGGAGGAGACTGTTGCAAGAGGTAGTTGAGGACCGCCTGCCGGAACAGATTGTGTACGTTTAGCTGCAAAACCTACGCGGATATCGGGGCAAGGGTGCCCCTCCCACGGGTTTTGCAACAGTCTCAGGAGGGGAAATCACGAGTCCGTCGCGCAACAGTGGTCCGTGGGTTGGGGCAGGCTCAGCGTTTACCCTATCGTAGAAGGAGAGAGCGAGATCATGGATGCCAGGCAGTTTGTAGCGGAGAAGACTGAGGAGCTCCGACAGACGGTAGGCGAGCAGCGGGCGCTGGTGGCGCTTTCCGGCGGCGTGGACAGCTCGGCGGTGGCCGCTCTCGCCCACCGGGCCCTCGGCGATCGGTTGGCGGCGCTGTTCATTGATGATGGTCTGATGCGGCAGGACGAAGGCCCGATGGTCGCTGAAGCGTTTGCCACACTGGGGATCGAGGTGCAGATTCAAGACCGGTCTGAGCAATTCTTTGCCGTGCTGGCTGGTATCACCGATCCCGAGGAGAAGCGCAAGGCCTTCCGTGATACCTTCTACAAGACGCTTGGTGCGGCAGTCCGGGACAGCGGGGCCAAGTTTATGCTCCAGGGCACCATCGCTCCCGACATCCTGGAGACCAAGGGCGGGGTGAAGACCCAGCACAACGTGCTGGAGCAGATTGGTCTGGATCCTGCTGTGTACGGTCTGGCGATTATCGAGCCCCTGCGGGAGCTGTTCAAGCCGCAGGTGCGCGAGGTGGCCCGTGAGCTGGGCCTGCCTGAAAGCATCGCTGAGCGCATGCCGTTCCCGGGACCGGGTCTGGCCACGCGCATCGTGGGGGAAGTGACTGCCGAACGGGTGGCCACCGTGCGGGCGGCAACGGTAATCGTGGAAGAGGAGCTTGCCGAGCTGCGGCCGTTCCAGTGCATGGCAGTGCTACTCAGTGACCGCGCCACCGGCCTCCAGGACGGCAAGCGTAGCTTCGGGCAGATTATCGTGGTGCGTTCGGTGGAGTCGGAGGATGCCATGACTGCGACGCCGACGGAAGTAGAATGGGACGTGCTGCGGCGGGTACAGGAGCGCATCTGTGCGGAGGTGCCGGGGGTAATCAAGGTGCTTTACGATCTGACTCCCAAGCCGCCCAGTACCATCGAGTACATCTGATAGGGTTGGCGACTTTGGCGAGGAGAATGATGATGGCTGAGGACTATGTTAGGGTTATTCCCTGCCTGGACATCAAGGACGGGCGGGTGGTTAAGGGCATACACTTCGTAGACCTGCGCGATGCGGGTGATCCGGTCGAGGCGGCGGTTGCGTATGATCAGGGGGGCGCGGATGAGATAACCTTCCTGGACATCAGCGCGTCGCTGGAGAACCGAGCCACGATACGAGAACTGGCCTTGCGCGTCTGCGAGGCTATCTCCGTGCCGTTCATCGTCGGGGGTGGCATCGGTTCGCTGGAGGACGTCGAGCAGCTTCTGGACGCCGGGGTCAGTGCCGTCTCGATGAACACGGCGGCGATCAGCCAGCCCGAGCTGGTCCGAGAGGCCAGTGCGGCGTTCGGCTCGGAGCGGATTATCGTGGCCATTGACGGCAAGCAGAATGTGGAGCTGCCCTCAGGATACGAAGTGGTCACCCACGGGGGCACTCGCGGGACCGGAAGGGATGCCCTGGAGTGGGCGGCGCAAGTGGCCGAACTGGGTGCGGGCCAGATTCTGCCCACCAGTATGGAGACTGACGGAGTCAAGACCGGCTATGACATCCCGCTGACGCGCGGATGCGCGGAGGCTTCCGGGCTCCCGATTATTGCCTCGGGCGGCGCCGGGGAGCTGGAGCACTTCTATGAGGTAGTGGCTGAGGGCAAAGCGGCAGCGGTGCTCGCCGCTTCGGTCTTCCATTTTGGCGAGATCTCGATACGGGAAGTCAAAGAGTACCTGGCTGAGCGCGGTGTGGCGGTGCGCCTGGGCGAAGAGTGAATGGTGAGAGCTGGCGGCTTTTCGCTGCTGAGGCATACCAACTTGTGCTGGAGACACGACCAAGGAGTGTAAGAAATGGCGTTATCGGTTCCTAACTCAAGCGATGCAACTCAGACCAAATTGCGCACGCGCAACTCTTTCTCGCGGCTCAGCGGGATGTGCGCGACTTGCGTGGACGGATGTCCCGGGCTGTGTGAGGTCGGCACCTCGGCGTTCCGATCCGTGGAAGCGATCTACCCGCAGCCGTTCGGGGAGATTACTGCAGGGGCGGAGAAGCAGTACCCAGTAGATCTGTCTCACTTCACGATCAACGGCGGGGTGGTCGGAGCGATGGGGGTTGAGGCAGATTCGGATAAAGCTGTTTTCCCGGCGGTTGACCTGGCAGTGAGCCTGGGTCGCGACGATGGCATCAAGCTGGCACTGCCCTTGGTGATTCCGGGGCTGGGCTCGACCGACATCGCTGCCAATAACTGGGATGGCCTGGCGGCGGGCGCGGGGTTAACAGGCACCGTGCTCACCGTTGGCGAGAATGTCTGCGGCGTGGACGACGAGGCGGACCTGGAGGCGGGCAGGGTTGTCCACTCTCCGGAGCTGCGCCACCGGATTCGGGCGTTCATGGACTGGCAGACGGACGGTCTGGGTGGCGTGGTCGTCCAGGAGAACGTGGAGGACCGGCGCCTGGGGGTGATAGAGTACGCGATTAGTGAACTTGGCGTCGAGATCGTCGAGCTCAAGTGGGGCCAGGGCGCTAAGAATATCGGCGGCGAGGTCAAAGTGCAGCATTTGGCTAGAGCCCAGCGGCTCAAGCGGCGGGGCTACATCGTGCTGCCCGACCCGGACGATCCCGGAGTAATTGAGGCATACGAGCGCGGTGCCATCCGCGAGTTCGAGCGCCACTCGCGTATCGGCATGGTCACCGAAGAGGACTTTGTGGAGCGTGTCGGCCAGCTCCGGGAAGCAGGCGCGAAGTACGTCTTCCTCAAGACCGGGGCCTACCGGCCGGCTGATCTGGCCCGGGCTATCAAGTATTGCTCACTGGCCGAGATTGACGTGCTTACCGTGGATGCGGCGGGCGGGGGCACCGGGATGAGCCCGTGGCGGATGATGAACGAGTGGGGCATGCCGCTGATCGAGACGATCACCCTGGCTCGCGACTACTGCGATCGGCTGGCCCAGAGGGGCAAGTACGTCCCCGACCTGGTAGTGGCCGGCGGCTTTGCCTTCGAGGATCAGATCTTCAAGGCCCTGGCGATGGGTGCCCCCTATGTGAAGGCCATCGGTATGGCCCGCGCGCCGCTCGCTGCGGCGATGGTCGGCAAGAACATCGGGCAGGAAGTGGATTCGGGCGAACTCAAGCCGCTCCACGAGAAGTACGGAAGTAGGCTGGACAGCATCTTTCTGCTCTATCACGAGCTCAAGGATCGGCTGGGCCCGCGCATCGAGGAGCTGCCCACCGGCGGTATGGGCGTCTACCACTACTTCCGGCGGCTGGCTCAGGGCCTGCGCCAGTTGATGTGCGGTGGGCGCAAGTTTGCTCTGGAGTACCTCGAGCGCGACGATATTGCCGCGCTGACTCGGCAAGCCGCCGAGCTCAGCGGGATTACCTACATCATGGATTTGGACAAAGATGCAGTAGACGAAATACTGGGCTAGGCGAAGTCAAAGACTGAGGCGGCTTCGCTGGCCCGGTTATTGCAGTTAATAGGAGCGGATGATGAGAGAGAATCTCGTCATCCGCTTCTGCGTTGCCTGGATTTTGGCTTGACTTTTTGGGGAAAATGGACGATAATGGTAGCAAACTAGGTAATCTTTGCAGATACGGCGAAACCTTTAAGCGGGTTGGTTTGTCTACTAAGACACAGGCCTCTTAAAGGAACGTAGTTGGTTATCTTGAGACGTGACTAGTATGCGTAGGTTCGACGGAGCAAAACTTGCGATAGGCATTGCGGCGCTGCTGGCTGCGAGCGTGGGTTTGGCGTACGCGCAAGAGGTTGGGATGGTGGAGAGGCTCCATCCGACCACCGGCAGCCTGCAAACCATCATGCAACGCGATGGCGCGTGGGCCAGTGGCCGGGCGGGCGATCCCCGCCAGGATGAGTTGGAGTTCACCGCGATGCTTGGCCTGCAAGTGCGGCGGGCGTTCAGCGAGTCGGTCATCTGGCACGAGCATGCGCTCATGGGTACGGGCATCAAGCGTGATCTGGTGGATAGCCTCAGCCTGGCTCTGACGCCAGCAACACGTCTGGGCTTTTCCCGTGAAGTGAACAACGTCCAGGACCTCAGGCGGGCGTTGCTCTCCGGGAGTGCCAAACAGACCCTGAGCCTCGCTCAGGACTTCGGCGCCGGGGAGAGTAGCGGGACCTTCGAGTACAAGCAGATTGAGGCCGCGAAGTTCACCGGCGGCGGCGCACCTGATTCCCTGTTCACTGAGATGATGGCGCTGCAGTCCGGGCTGGGCGGCGGTTACGACATCTCTGCGAAGCTGACCACGACCGATTCTCCTGACCTGTTTGGCCTGCACCAGCGCCACGAGGAATTCGGCGTGGGCCTGCCGATAATGGGCGGGACGGGGAAACTGGCGGTCTCGAACTTCCAGGAGCGCAAAGGTATCCATACCAGGGAAGTGCGGAAGCTTGACGCCGTCATGCCGCTGCTGCTCAGTGGCGGTGAGGGCAGACTGGGCTTCGCCAAGGTCACCAAGGTAACGGATGGACAAGTTGAGGAAACGCGTACTTTCGATGTGGCCGCAGCGTTGGCTCTGTTCGGCGGCGACGCCAGTGCCGCCTACCGGAGCATAGCCACCGACAAGGGCGGGCGCAGTTCGGCGGAGCAGACGCTTGATTTGCAAATGCCTCTGGACACGATTCTCTCGGGGGCGAGCTTCGCCCACAAGATCGAGCAGATCAAGAAGAAGAAAAAGCCCCAGCGCGAGGTGCGCACCAGCGCGCTGGAGATACCGTGGCAGGCCTTCGGGGCTGAGACCAAACTCGATCTACGCCGCACGTCCACGCGGCAGGAAAGTGCGTTGACGACCGGATACGAGACCAAGCTGACCACTCAGATCGAGGGTCAGCCGCTGCTCTTCCAGTTTCAGAACGCGCGGACCGTCGGCGGCAGTGCCCACTCCAAGAGCGATGCGATGAAGCTCGTTATCCCCAAGCTGAGCCTGGTGGGCGACAGTACGATCGAGTACGTGCTGGATCTAACGCACAAGGACGGGACCAAGACGAGCCGGCCGACGATGGAGCTGATCGTGCCGCTGGCGTTCCTCGACGAGGATACCAGCCTGGTGCATACCCTGAAGCAGGTCAAGCGCAAGAAGAAGCCCACTCAGGAGGTGCGCGAGAGTACGCTGGCGTTCCCGGTTGATATCGCCGGGGCTACTTCTGAGTTCAAGCACACGCGCAAGACGGTTCGGGAACCAGGCGACTATCGGATCGTGCAGGACAGCTTGTTCTCGGTGCCGCTGGCCGGGGAGAACCTGAAATTGACCCGAAGTGCTACGCATATTCTGGGCAAAGACGGGGCGCCGGACCGGGAGCGGCAAACCGTGGTGGCGTTTCCCAAGTTCAAGGCACTCACCGACTGGGCCATGATAACGGGTAAGTACGCGCTTTCGGAGAAGTCCGGTCGGGTGGACTATCGGACCACAAATATTGACATCGAAGTCGAGCCGACGCGGACCGTGAAGATGCTCGGCAACTATCGCATGAACGATCGGGGCGAAGATGACAACCGCGATCGCCAGCTCTTCGCCAGTTGGCACCTGAAGAAGGACCTGTCACTGAACGTGCTCTTCCACCAGCTCAATGATGCCGACAATCTGGCTACGATCGTGCGCAGCGTCCACGTCAAGAAGGAGAGCAGCGGCAGCGGCCTGGGCGTGCAAGTGGGCTATACCACCTGGGGGCAGCAGGGGGAGGAGCCGG
>CAYNMY010000025.1:0-11388 GCA_964398275.1 uncultured Armatimonadia bacterium
CCTGAGGCAAGGTGGTATTGAAGTAGAAGTCGTCTTCGGTGCCTTTTTCACCATCCGGCCCAGGTGAGAAGACCACCAGGAAGTAGACCGGATCGTCGCCGGGGATTAGCTCCAGGCGGTTGCCCCACGGGTCCTGCAGCTCCTGCTCCTTGAGCAGGCCGCTAGCCAGGAGGTCGCGCACCGCAGTGGCGGCGGGCGGCGGCTGATTGTCGTGCTGGTTGATGTACTTGCGCAGCGCGGTCGCGATGTGCTCGACCAGGGGGCGAAGCTGCTCGGCCCACTGTTCGCGGGCCTGGGCGAGGCGGTCGGCGTAGCTGTCCACCTGGAAGACATTCGGCTCGGGCACGTCCACGGCGGCAAAGAGGAACTGCGCCGCCTGCTGCTTGCGCGCGTCCTCGGTCAGGGGGACGAGCGGGCCGGGACCGGGCGTGATGATGCCGGGCATCTCCAGCCCGTGAATCTCGAAGCGGGGCTTCATCAGCTCCTGCTCGAGGTAGAAGTAGACCTTCTCCATCCCCGGCTGCAGCTCCTGGAGGGCAAAGACCGCCTCGTCTACAACATTGATGCCGAGCGCCGCCGCGACCGGCTGCCCCGCGCTGTCGGTAACCGTGAAGTTCAGGTTTGCCTCGCCGCCCGGCAGATAGGTCTCCCTATCGGCGTTGACATCAATATTCAGGTCTGCCGCCGGCTCGACATAAAGGGGGCGGGTGTCGCGGACGATCTGCCCGCTGGGCAGAATACGATAGGCGCTCAGGTAGATCGTGCCGCCCAGCTCATGGCTCAGCGGAATGCTGATTTCGGCGCGGCCGGCCTTGACGTCAGCGGCGCGCGTAAGCATGGTCTGGCGGGCCTTGACCACGTCGAAGTAGACTGTCCCGCGCTCCGCCGGCGTGGTCAGCGCCGTCGCCAGCACGCTGTCGCCGACGCGGTATAGTGCATGACCGGTGCGCAGGAGGATGTTGCCGCCAGCGGGCTGGCTCTCGGTAGGTAGCTCAATCTGCTTCTCCGCAGTGAAGCCGTTAGCGGTGCGAGCGCGAATATTGAGCACAGCCGAGGCCGAAGGTGGGGAAGAGGGACGCCGACGCTGCTCCCAAAACATCTGGGGCCCGAACCGGCCGGCACCGGCTTCAGCGGGCATCGCAGCAACGGCGAAGGCCACTGTGGCCATGCCCATTTCATCGGTCTGGCTTGCCGTCTCTGTGAGTGCGATCTTCTTGTCGTTGCTGGTCGTGACCTCGACGAGTTCGAGAACCGCACTGACCGGCTCGCCGTTGGGCTGGGTAGTCATTATGTAGACCCGGTTGGTGAGATTCGGCACCAGGTTGCCTGACTCAGGCACGGCGTTGATCATTATGTGCGACGCGGCCACCGTGGAGGTCTTAATGACGTGCTCGGTGTGCTCGGCAGCGTCGGTGACCTTGACCTCGAACTCCAGGAAGGCGTTGCCCTGCTCCAGCGGCTGGCCGACGAAGCTGGTGGGCAGCCTGGCGTCGAAGCGGAAGGTGCCCTCGGCGTCGGTCGTTCCCTCGATTTGAGCGATCTCGGTGTAGTCAACGTCGAAAGTCTTCACTGTAATCTGCACGTCGCCGCCGGCCACCGGCTTCCCGAAGAAGTAGTCGGCCTGGACAGTGCCCTCGACCGGCTCACCCGGGAGGTAGTAGGCGCGGTCGGTGGTCAGCGTCACCTTGAACTTGGGCAGCACGTAGCGCTTGACCGTGACCTTCTTCTCGGTCTCCTGGTCCTCGACAATCGCGCGGATGGTATAGCGGCCCATGTTCACTTCATCAGCTAGTTGGAAGTCAATGCCGACAATGCCGAAGTCGTTGGTCTTCTGCGTCTGCTTGAAGACCTTGTTGCCCCTGGCATCGGCGACCTCCAGGGTCAGCGGAGTATCCTTGACCGCATGGAGATTGGGCCGGCGCAGGGCCAGCGCGCGCAGGTGCATTAGCTGGCCGGGCTGGTAAATGGGCTTGTCGGTGGTCAGGAGGACCTGGTAGATCCGCTTCAGCGTGATGCGCTGGGTGATTGTGTCGCGGTAGTTGTTGTGCTGGGCGCGGACGATCAGGTCGTAGCTGCCGGGCTCGACATTGGGGATGCTGAAGCCGGCCTGGAGCGTGCCCCTGTCATCGGTTCGCCCGAAGAAGAGCTGCCTGGTATGGGTCGTGTCGAGCGCCGAGAGGCGAATCGAAACCAGCGCGCCCACCACCGGCTGGCGCTTTCGGTGATCGGTCACCACCACGCGCAGCGCCGCACGGCTGCCGGTGAGCAGTTCGCTGGGGCCGATAAGCTCGATACCCAGCGGGTTAAGCACGGGCTCCTGGCCGGTCACTGGGCTGAGCATGCCCCAGATGAGCACTATTGCCCCGGCGACTATGATTCCCGTCGCAATGCGACCGCCGCGAACTCGTTGGCTCTTGTCGGAGACGGACATCTGCAATCAACTCCTGAGTGGCTCGTGATTCTGTCTTCGCTGGGTTAGACGCGAAGTGGCGCGGCAAGGTTCCCTTCGACGGCAGATGACGGTAGACAACGGCAGATAAGGGCAGAAACAACTCGTACACACAGGGGGTTGCAGTGTACGGCTTCGACGGCTACTTCTACGCCTCCGACCTCGCGCCCACGTTACTCGAACAAATGTGCCACAACCTAACTTCCACAGATGATCCTGCACCACACGAATGTAAAGCGGCAACCAGTCGTAAAGCGTGCACGCTGGGCAGTGCTGCACAAAGCGTGCTGAGGCCCGGCACGCGAATTTGTCCACGGCCAACAGCGTGAGATCAGCAAAGCTGCACCAAGGGGTGGTGCAGCCGCGCAACAGCAGCACCCGCAGACACAAATGCCTGAGGCAACCGATGATTTGCGTACATAGCAGGTTTCTCGGGCTGAAAAGGGGCTATGCGAACTTTTGGGCGGTTATGGGGGCCAGAAGTCGGTATTGCGAAGGAAGTACATATAAGATATCTTATGTTAACTACGCCAGGGAGGAATCAGTGCAATAGACACAGAACGCTACACGCAGCAGCAAAGCACATGGGAAATCCCAGATTCAATTCTCGATGAACCGACACGCAAAGGCCTATCCGAAGGAAAAGCATGGACGCGAGTAGCCTTAGCTTGATCAGCAACATTCTGAAAGTCATGGCAGTCTTGTTCGCAATCGGGGCGGCCTTGCTCGCCTACTTTGAGGTCGCTCAGAACGAGGATCATGAGCCAATTAGGACCTGGTTCCGTAATAAGTGGACCAGTGTGAGCGCAAGCCGGTGGCTGACTATGCCAGAGAGGGTCATCCGCTATGGGCTGGATTTGGCACGCTCACCTGCTTTATGGTTAGTCGATCGATCTATGGACGACCGTTTCGTCGGCATTATCGTCGTTGCTTCGAGCGTCTCCGTGGTGGTTGGATCTTGGATACTGTGGGGTCCTTATGTGGCCACTGGGGCCTTCCTCTTCAATTGGTCTCTCCTATGGGTACTGTCAGCTAGTCGAGAGTTTCGTAGGTTTGAGGGCCACCGGATACTCCAGATTCTCGTTAGAGTATGTTCGCATCTCGGATTCAGCCTGCCTGCAGTACTCTGGCTGCCCATTCTCTTGGATGTCAACATTGCCTTTGCTGGACTGGTGGCACTCGTCCTGACCCCCGTGTATTCCTTAAGTGTGTTCGTGCTGATGTTTCGCGTCCCCAACCCCATAGGGGAGTTCGAAGAGGCGAAGCGACTAGAGATGACAACTCTCTTTGCATGCGGCGTCTCTGCCAGTTTCGCCGTTACACTTCTTGCGCTCTTCTTAGGACACATTGCTAACCCGACGGCATGGATCCCCCAAACGTATCAAATGCTGTTGTCGAACGTGACCTTCGACGGGGTAACCCTCGTCGCGACTATCCATTTGCTCAGGTGGGCCATCTCGCGCAAGCCCCTATTTCGGATCCCCGTGGCAATAATGGGGGATCTGCTTCTTGCAGCATTGTTCGCGTGCTCTTCTCTTTACGCTGGTTTGCTATTCACAGAGAACCAACTATCATGGGGGCAAGTTACTAGTGTTCTTGTGGCCTTATCGCCTGACGCGAGCGGATTCGAGATCGGCCCCTATTTCTGGGCGATGCATACGACCTTCCTTCCTACGCTCCTGTATATGTCCTTGATACTCCTCTGCTGGCTAGGCAAGGCCTTGCTGATCCCCATGCGATGGTGGTTGGGTCAGGCGCAGGCTCATGATAACCCTCTGAAGTTGAGTGCAGCGCTATGCACTCTAGTTTCTGTGACATTGGTCTGTCTTGCAATGCTCATAAAGTAGATCGCCGAGACGGGTTGAAGCACTCTCCCGTAGAGGCCACGCATAGCACGCCCACGACTGGCAGCGACTGTCGGGCCGGCCTCGCTGCGCTCGACACGGCCCCTCCAACGACTTCAGAGGCGTTCAATACATGTGGTCGGCGCGGCCGAAGAGCGTGGGCAGATCCCAGTACTCCCCGCCTCGTGACACCCACCTGGCCGCCGCCTCGAGCATCTCATCAACACCGTCGCGGTAGGGCCCGAATGTGTCGAGGCAGAAGTCATCGTTCGCAATCAGCGCGTCAGGTGCCTCCTCGCCAGCGAATACCGGAGCCTTGCCCAGGTGCTCTCCCAGGCTCTGGCAAAGCTCCCGCACGGAGGTAATCGGGCCGGCGACGTTTAGAACAACCGGCGGGTTGTCCGCGATCTGCAGGCCGCGGATGGCCCGGTCAACTGCATCGCGCTGTGAAATGAGATTGACATAGGGCATCTCCAGGGAGATCGGCTCGCCGTCGCGGATCATGCGCGCCAGGTCCACCAGTACCCCGTAGCACAGGTGCTGGGAGTACATGAGCCGGTAAAAGCAGTGCTTCTGCTCAGAGTGACCGTGGGCGCTGAGAGTGAAGGCCGCCTCGCGGGCGGCGATAGAGTAGCCGTAGAGGCCCTGCGGACTCAGCACATCACCCTCGCGGGAGCCGCCCTGCCCCGGGAGTGTGTGGGGGTACGGGTTGCCCGAGGAGAAGATCACAAAGCGGGAAGAGTCATATTTCATCGCCACGTGGCTGGGTAGGATAGAATTGAGCAGGATCGCCTTGCCCGGGTCACCCGCCGAGCCGAACTTGAAGCCGATCATAAAGATGACATTCTCGGCATCGGGCAGTTCGAGCAGTGCAGCTTCATCGGTGAGATCGCCAGGAAATGTCCTGACGCCCAACTCGGCCTCGAAGCGCTCCCGGGCCACCCGGCCGCTGTCAGTGAAAAAGAGCCCGGCAGCCATAATGCTGCGGCCCACCATAGCCGCCTGCCGATCGGCACGCACCATCGTCTCCACCAGCTCGGGGCCCATCTTGCCGTCCGCGCCCA
Organism: uncultured Armatimonadia bacterium; assembly: GCA_964398275.1. Taxonomy (GTDB): domain Bacteria; phylum Armatimonadota; class Zipacnadia; order Zipacnadales; family Zipacnadaceae; genus JALGTD01. Next base: position 5,358 of record CAYNMY010000025.1, read on the forward strand.
GGACCATCACGTCGCCGGTTAGACCCGGCATCATCTCCACAAGGCCCGCCGCCGGCTCGCTCATGAACTCGCCCAGTTGCTCAACTGTTGCGACTTCAGAAATACTGCTCATTGCTCGCGTCCTTTCGTCTTTCGCTTCGTGGCTCGTAGCTAGCGGTCCTTACGGGAATTCAATATAACCGACTCCGCTCTAAATGACAAGGGCCCGCCTCACCCCCGGCCCCTCGCCGTGCCGGAGAGGGGTGAAGGACAATGGTGGGCGGATGTCTCGCAAAGAGCGCTCAACATTCGCCCCTACGCACCGGACGGGGGCAACGACTCAAGAGCGCTCGGTAGCCTGATGGGTCGAATTGGTGGAAAGGTGCTGGCGGGCATCGCGGCGAAACTCCATGGAGTACGCTTTGAGCGCAGAATTATCAATGCAATTCGTGATGCAGGAGGCAACTAGTCATGCCATCTAGTGAAATGAGTCGCCGAGACTTCTTGAGAGCCGCCGGAGCTGCCGCGCTGGCCGGAGGCACCGCAGCACTGGGCACCGGCGAGAGCATCGCCGCTCGTGCCCAACAGACCGAGCGGCCTAATATCGTCGTAATCCTGGCCGATGACCTCGGCTACGGTGACTTGCCGTGCTACGGCAATCCGCATACGATAGCACCACGGCTGGACCAGATGGCCCAGGAGGGCGTGCGCTTTACGGACTTCTACGTCACCTCGCCGTACTGCACGCCAACGCGGGCGGGCTTTCTGACCGGCCGCCAGCCCGAGCGCGTAGGCCTCAACTACCTGGTGATGCGCGGGCCCACCTTCACCCACGGGCTGGACCTGAAGGAGATCACCGTGGCGGATACACTCGGCGAGGCCGGCTATACTTGCGGGATAACAGGGAAGTGGCACGTGGGCTTCCTGGAGCAGTTCTGGCCGCGTAAGCGGGGCTTTCACGAGTTCTGGGGTACGCTGTCGGGCGGCTGCGACTACTACGAGCATATCTACAAAGATGGCAATAAGTACGTGTATCGCAACGAAGACCGCATTGATCCCGAGGGGTATCTGACCGACCTGATTACCCACGAGGCGCTCAAGTTCCTGCGCCACCATCACAACGACGAGCAGCCGTTTTTCCTGTATGTGCCCTATACGACGGTGCATACGCCCTGGCAGGTGCCCGAGCGCTATGAAAAACTGTACGAGCACCTGGAAGTCCCGGACTATATGCGCCGTTACTACGGGATGGTCACGTCATTGGATGAATCGGTCGGGCAAATTCTGGACCAGATTGAGGAACTCGGCATCAGCGACAATACTCTGGTGTTCTTCTTCAGCGATAACGGAGGACACCATAAGATCGAGGGCAGTAACACGCCGCTGCGCGGGCATAAGGGGACAATGTGGGAAGGCGGCTACCGGGAACCGGCCATCGCCCGCTGGCCGGGAGTAATGCCCGCAGGCCAGGTGAGCACCGAAATGTTCACCAGCCTCGACCTCTTCCCCACCTTCTGCGAGCTGACCGGTACGCCGCCGCCCGATGTCTACCAGGATGGCAAAAGCGTCTGGCCGCTGCTGAACGGTAGTGGCCCCTCGCCGCACGAAGAACTGTACTGGTGCTTCAGGGATCAGTACAACATCCGGCGGGGCAACTGGAAGCTGATGTGTACGCAGAAGGACCAATACAGGCTCTACGACCTGGAGGCAGACATCGCAGAGACTACGGACTGCTATCAGCAACAGCCGCAAATCGCCGCCGAGCTGAAGGCGCGCCTCGACCACTTCGAGGCGCATATTCACGACGACCGCCCGCCGGAGGAATAGAGGCGAGAGGAACGGCAACAGCAGCCTCACCCCCGGCCCATCTCCCTAAGGGAGAGGGGTGAAGGAGAAAGGCGGGCGGATGTTCTGGCGAACATCCGCCCCTACACACGGCAACGACCCGTATGACTGGTTAACACAGGAGAGTGCAATGTCAGACAAGATGATATCGAGGCGCGAATTCCTGAGTACCAGTGCCACTGTTACGCTCGCCGGGCTGGCGGCACCGCTGCTGGCGGGTAGCCCCCGGGGCAATGTACCCCCCGTCAACAGCCGGCCCAATATCATCGTTATCCTCGCCGACGATCTGGGCTACGGCGACCTGGCGTGCTACGGGAGCGAGGTGGCCCTTACCCCCCACCTGGATCAGATGGCCGCAGAGGGGACCAGGTTCACCGATTTCTACGTAAATGCTCCCATCTGCGGACCGACCCGGGCGGGAATCCTAACTGGACGGCAGCACTACCGGTGCGGCGTGCCCAGCAACGTGCCCCAAGACCACGGCGGACTACCGCTGGCGGAAGTGACCATCGCCCAGGTGCTCAGCGAAGCGGGCTACGCAACCGGGCTTACGGGCAAGTGGCACCTGGGCCGGCCTGAAGAGTACTGGCCCATCAACCGGGGCTTTCAGGAGGCGTGGTGGGCGGATCGGGGCGTCAACTACTTCACGCACCTGTATAAGGACGGCAAGAAGTGGCTGTGGCGCAATGGCCAGCGGATTAACCCCGAGGGGTATTGGCCTCACCTGGTGACCCGCGAGGCGCAGAAATTCATCCGGCACCATCAGAGGGAGCCCTTCTTCCTGTACGTGCCCTACCACCTGCCCCACACGCCCATTCAAGCCCTCCAGAAGCATCTGGCCCTGTACCCCGATGTGCCCGGCGGCCAGACCAAGACCTACTATGCGATGATTTCGGCGCTGGATGAGCAGGTCGGGGATATCCTGGCCACGGTGCGCGAGTTCGGGCTTGCCGAGAATACGCTGGTCTTCTTCCTGAGCGACAACGGAGCCCACCGCAGCGAGAAGTTCGGCGACAATAGTCCGTTCAGCGGACATAAGGGCACCACAGATGAGGGAGGCATCCGGATTCCAGCGATCGCCTGGTGGCCGGGGACGGTGCCAACCGGACGCGAGAGCGCGGAGTTGGCCTGCAGCCTGGACCTCTTCCCCACCTTTGCGGCGATGGCCGGAGCGAAGCTGCCGAAGGTGTGGCTCGACGGGCTGAATGTCCTGCCGCTGCTCAAGGGCGAGTCTGCTTCCCCGCACGAGGCGTTGTACTGGGCCTGGCAGGAAGAACGGGTAATCCGCCAGGGCAAGTGGAAGCTGTTCCACGAAACAGATAAGTTCCGGCTCTACGACCTGGAAGCGGACCCCCAAGAGCAAACGAACCTCGCCGCGACCCATCCCGACGTCGTCGAGAGACTGGCGCCGCTGTTGGCTGAGTTCAGCGAGCACCTGTTGGAGAAGAGCCCGCCAGCGTATCCGCGGTAGGCTGCAGGCACCTCTCGTGCGGTAGGAGCGACATTCCTGTCGCGATTGTCGTACCCCGCCTTGGGGAAAAACGGCTAGCTCAACTGGTACGGCGGGGCTCGAAGATGCGGGAAGCCGGCGACTGGTGCAGCCGGAAGTCGTGCGGCTCATACATGGCGCAGGCAAGCTCGCCCATATCCGCACCAATCTCCTCAAGACGCTTCTGGATCAGAACCCACACGCAGTCGTTCTCGGAGTCAACCTCGCACTTGCCCTCGTCAGTAGTGCCGCCGCAGGGCCCGTGCATCTGGCCCTTGGGGCAACGGGTGAGTGGGCAGATGCCAGCGAATTCGGCAATCACACAATCGCCGCACGCCGAGCACCATTCGTAGAAGTTGCCATGGCGCACAGTATCACCAATAAACAGCGTGTTGACCCCGGAGACCACCGGCTTCTCGACCTTAGCCGAAACTGCCTGCGCGCCGCCGCCACAGGCGACCACCAGCATAACATCAGCATCAGCGACGGCTTCCTTGTGCTTGCGCAGCAGGCGGGCGGTGTCGAGTACCTGGCAGGTGACATCCGGCACGACGGTGCCCGTCACGGTTTTGCCCGCCTCGGTGAGCATCTGACGTAGTTCGTCAACTTCGTACTCACCGCCGGTCTGACACTCGGTGGCGCACTCGCCGCAACCGACAATGAAGACTTTGTCGCGGTGGGCCAGCAGTTGTAGTATTTCTTCGAACGGCTTCTGCTCGGTGATGATCATAACAGAGAATACCTCGCCTTAGAGAATTGGTGTACCTGGGCTTGGAGCGGGGCCCGTTTTCCTACTGCAGGACTTCGGATTCCGTGTGATTGGGCATCGCATGCGGATCGGTGCCTTCAAGTCGCCGGAGCTTATCTTCGACCTCGGGCGGCAATTCCCTCTGCGGGTGGCGATCGTAATAGTCCTTGATCGCCGCGGCAATGCCCTGCTCAGCCAGCACCGAACAGTGCATCTTAACCGGCGGTAGTCCCCCGAGCATCTCCGCGACAGTCTTGTTGCTGACCTTAAGTGCCTCATGCAAAGTCTTTCCCTTGATGAGCTCGGTCACTATCGAACTGCTGGCAATCGCCGCTCCGCAGCCGAAGGTCTTGAACTTCACATCATCGATGGTTTCGGTTTCCTCGTCCACTTTGATGGTGATGCGCATCAAGTCCCCGCACACCGGGTTGCCCACTTCACCGAGGCCGTCGGGATGTTCGATTTCGCCCATATTGCGCGGATTCTTGAAATGCTCAAGCACTTTGTCAGTGTACATCGGTGTCATAACCGGCCTCTTCCCTGGGAGATGAGCGAATTCCGCAGAAAGTATAATATCCTTACATATCCTGCGCTTCCGTAGGCATCTGCGTCTATACAACGGTTTATGTTCTTTGTCCGTACAGTCGGCTGGAACTCCTGCCAAGTATAGTATACCAGCTTTGTCTGGAGCTGTCGAGCGAGCGAGCACCAGGCGGGCCGGCCTCGCTGCGCTCGACACGACCCCGCCAAGGATAGAGGCGGGAAGCGAGAGGCGGGAATCACCGACAAGGCAAACCGCCCGCCTCACCCCCGGCCCCTCTCCCTTCGGAAGAGGGGTGGCGAGCAACGGCGTGCGGGTGTTGCTACTGCAACACTCGCCCCTACAGACGGCAACGGCAAAAGCAACTCGCGAGAGTATCTCCGCCCACAGCCATATCGGGCCAAGGGTGGCCCTGCCACAGCAATTCGCTACAATGTCGCGACGTAATGTCACTCCCGCCGATACTGAGACGGTCAGGCCGCCGCGCTCGCATTCAACTCCTAACCCACTCCATATAACTTGCAGCGGTCCTGACGAGCAAAACCATCGGCTGGCAGCAGGTGCGTTCGATCCGATACCAAAAGAAGAATACGCAAGCGGGAAGCCCGGGCCGAGGCGCCGGTAATAGCCCACAAGAGCGCAAAGGCCCTGCTTGACAGTGGCGGTTTGCTGCACTTATAATAGACCCGAGGCTCGCCGTACTCTCCGACCCCGGAAGCAGGTGCTCAACGGATTGCTTGCCGCGCTGGGACGGCAAACTATTGCCTTTCTGTCGTATCTGGGTGAAATCACTCAACTGCATTTGAGTACCTGGCGCGGGCTGCTTACCGGCCGGCTGGAGTACCGGGGTACCGTGCAACAGTTGGCCGAGATTGGCGTCAATTCCCTGTTCATCGCTACGGTGACGCTGTTGTTTTCGGGTATGGTGATCGGCTACCACATGGCGGTGCAGGCGAGGAAGCTGCAGGCGAGCGAACTGGTGGGCTGGTTCGTGGCGGAGACGATGTGCCGGGAGCTGGGGCCAGTGTTGGTGGCTTTCGTGGTGGCGGCGCGGAACGGTTCGGCCATGGCCGCAGAGCTGGGCTCGATGAAAGTGACCGAGCAGATTGATGCGCTGCGAGCGATGGCGACCGACCCGGTCAACTATCTGGTGCTGCCGCGGTATCTATCCTGCCTGGTGATGGTACCCCTGTTGGTTTTGATCGGTGATGTTGTGGGGGTGACCGGCGGCTACGTTATGGCTGCGTTGAGCCCGGCAATTAACCAGGCAGTCTACTTTGACAGTATTCCGGCAAATCTGGAGACGTGGACGGTGGTCGCGGGAATAGTCAAGGCGGTCTTCTTCGGGATGATTATCGCAATAGTCGGCTGCCACCAGGGGTTGAATACTCGCTTGATTAAGGGCTGATTTGGCAGCTGCCATCTGAAC
>CAYNMY010000026.1:0-11375 GCA_964398275.1 uncultured Armatimonadia bacterium
AAGATCAACCCCGGCCAGCCGGTGACCGTCAGCGTCATCGCCCCCGACGAAGCCGCCACGTCGCTGGTGGATAGCCAGCGCCAGGCCGTCTGTTCCCTGGCGGCGGTGGAGCAGCTAGATGTGGCGACGGCTCCCGCCGATCCGCCCAGTGACGCGATCTCGGCGGTGACCGGAGGTGTGCAGGTCTACCTGCATCTGGCCGGGACGATAGATGTCGCGAAGGAGATCGCGCGCCTCAGGCGCGAAATCGCTGAGATAGAACAGGACCGCCAACGCAGCCAGGGCAAGCTGGCGAACCCCGACTTTCTCCAGAAAGCTCCGGAGGCGGTGGTCAACAAGGAGCGCGCGAAGCTGGCCGGGTTTGACCAGGACCTGGAGAAGCTGCGCGCCCAGGTTGAGCGACTGGCCAGCATATCGCGCTGAGCGGCCCGCAACACCCCAAATCCACAAAGATTGGGGGGGATTCGCAAGCATGTTCCGCAAGCGGCTCATGACGTGGGACCCGAACCTGGTGGCGCTGCTGAGCGCCTTCGCTATCGCTATGGGCTATCTCGAGGCGGTGGTGGTGGTCTACATCCGCAAGATCCTGGACATCGTGCCCACCCCCGAGGACCTGACGCCGCAAACGCTCGAGCAACTCCCCGACTGGCTGATGTCTACCGAGCAGACGCGCGAGGCCGCTACGATTATCATGCTCGTGGCGCTGGCCTGCCTGGTAGGCCGCACTGCTATGCGTAAGCTGGGCACCTTCCTGTTCGCCTTCGGCGTCTGGGACATCGTCTACTACGTCAGCCTGAAGGCCCTTATTGACTGGCCGGCGTCGCTGGCCACGCGAGACTGTCTGTTCCTCATTCCGCAGCCGTGGTATGCCCCGGTCTGGGTGCCCGTGCTCATCTCACTGGGCATGATCGCCCTGGGACTGGTGTTACTCCGTCGCCCTCGCCACTAGCCCGGATTATTCATCAACGGCTTGTGGAAACCCACTCATTCAACGACAGATACCGACAAACAACACCATACAACGACAGAAATAACTGGTAATTACGGGGGGCTACGGTGTGGGCCAAGCATGGTGAGTATCTGTGGGCAAAGATTTTTCTGGCGAGCAGGAAAGTTTGCCTTCTGTGGCGAATACGTGTCTGCTTGTTGACAGGCCTTGACAAATGATGTACAATAAGTACTAGATAAGTCGTTAACTTGACTGGGTCGCCTGCCCACTCCCACTCTCGCCCATGCACTGTGACCTGATACTAATCAACCCCAACACAGTGAAGCCCGCCGTGGCTCCGCTGGGGCTGGAATACGTAGCAGAAGCGGCCCGCGCTGCCGGGTCTTCTGCCGCGCTCCTGGACCTGTGCTTTGCGCCAGAGCCGCAGACCACGCTGTGTGACTTCTTCGCCGAGCATTCCGCCACGCTCGTTGGGCTGTCCCTGCGCAATACCGATAACTGTTACCTGCTCAGCAGCCAATCGTATCTGCCGGCCACCGCACAGGTCATCGCCCAACTCCGCGAGGTCACCGACGCCCCCGTCGTGATCGGCGGAGCGGGGTATTCGATTGCGCCGGCCCAGATACTGACTGGCCTGGGCGCTGACTACGGCGTGGTCGGCGACGGCGAGGAGCCGATTGTCGAGCTGCTGGCGGGCCTGAAAAAGGGTGAAGTCGGCGACTTCCCCGGTCTGGTGCACCGCCACGGGGAGGAGGTGGCGGTCAATGCGCCGGCCTGGCTTTCGCCTCATGCCGACAGCTCTCTGCCGCGTCAGACAGTGGACTACCCCCGCTACTTCCGGGAGGGCGGCCAGGGGAACATCGAGACCAAGCGGGGTTGCCCGGCGCGCTGTATCTACTGTGCCGATCCCCATAGCAAGGGCCGCTGTTATCGGCTGCGTTCGCCCCGGGTCATCGCGGATGAACTGGAACGCCTGCTGGCCCAGGGCATTGATTGGCTCCACCTCTGTGACAGCGAGTTCAACCTGCCGCCCGAGCACGCCGAGGCGGTCTGCCAGGAGATTATCCGGCGCGGTCTGGCCAGCCAACTCCACTGGTACGCCTACCTGAGTCCGCAGCCGTTTTCCGACCGACTGGCCGGGCTGATGAAGCAGGCCGGCTGTGTGGGAATTGACTTCGGACTCGACAGCGGCGATGACCGGATGCTCGCCCGCCTGGGGCGCGACTTCACCAGCGAGCAGGCGGCGGAGACTGCCCGGGCCTGCCGCCAGGCGGGCATCACCTTCATGCTGGACCTGCTGGTCGGGGCGCCCGGTGAGAGTCGCCAGTCGCTACGCAGAACCATCGAATTCGCCCAACGGGTTGAGCCCTCGTGCGTAGGCGTGGCCCTCGGGGTACGCATCTATCCGCACACAGCGCTGGCTGCCCTGGTCGCCCGCGAAGGTCTGCCTCGGCAAAACCCGAATCTATACGGAGCCGTGGAGCACAACGCCGACTTTGTAGATCCCGTCTTTTACCTGTCTGCCGAGCTGGGGACGATGACCGAGGCGACGGATTACCTCAGCGAACTGACTGCCGGAGACGAGCGGTTTTTCCTGGGCGGCGGCGATGAAGACAAAGACTACGACTACGACGACAACGCGGCGCTGGTAGAGGCTATTGCCGCCGGCGCCCGAGGAGCATACTGGGATATCCTGCGGGGGTTGCGCCTGGCCGCCGCCAGCTAGTCGGCCATAACACCACCTTAACCTGCGAGAGCCAGATGGGATAGCGATGACTAATCCAGATGCCGGCAGGGCCAAATTCACCGCCCCGACCCCTGTCGAGCAGCGCAACCGGCGGGCGGGTCAGTGGCTGCGTCTGATCCCGATCATACTCCTGGCGGCCATCGTTCTGGGGGGAATCGTCCGCCTGGATCTGGTGACGAAGGAAAATGTCCGGCGGGGGATCATGGACCAGGTCGTGAACCGGCTGGACGGGATCGCGAGCAACCTGGCCTGGGCTACAGCCCAGACGCTGCCAGCGGCACCCGGGCCTGAGCTAGTGGCCCGCCTGCACGAGCAGGTGATCGGCGTATGGCCGATCGGCTCAGCGCTGGTGGCGGAGAACGGCACAGTGCTGGCAGCTAGCGGCAAATTCCCCACGGCACAAGGGGCCTCGGTGGCGCAGATCAGCGCCGCGTGCTTCGGGGGTGAGCCGGATATCACGCTCGGCCAGGCCGTCAGTGAGGGCCGGCAGGTACGCGGTATCACCGACGGGACTGCCTGGGACCATCGCTATGTAATCTCCGCAGCACCAGTCAGCGGGGCACCGCTGCTGGCGGTTGCGGTAGCCGACTACGAGTGGGTTCAGGACCGGTTTCCGCCGTCGCTGGACTGGCACCTGGTCTTCATCCTGGTGGGGATGCCGCTGGTGCTGGGCCTGGGCCTGTTCCTATTCTGGCATCATCTCCAGGAAGAGCTATCAAGAGAACGGGAGGCTCTCCGCGCCCGCTGGGACGTGCTTAAGGCTGAGGGACTGGAACCGGCCCTGGTCGTCACACTCCCCGAGGGGACCATTGCCCAGGCCACCAACGAGGCAGGGAAGTTGCTGGGCTATACCGCCTCCGCACTGGCCGGCCGGCGGCTGCAGGAACTGCGCCCGGAATGGGCCGAGCCGAGACTGACTCGGCTGCTGCAGAATATCGTGTCCGAAGGCACTGGTCACGAGCACGGAGGGGCGTGGTCGCGCGCCGACGGCTCCATTCTGTGGATTGATACCGCGGCCAAGCAGGCGGCGGGTGATGCGACTGAAGCGATAATGTTCCTGCACGATCTCACTGAACAGCGGCTGCTGCAGGAGGAGCTGCGCAAGCAGAAGCTGGAGCTGGAGCGAGCCAACGAGCGGCTGGCCGCGGGCAACGAAGCCAAGACTATGTTCCTGGCCAATATGAGCCACGAGATCCGCACGCCGATGAATGCCATCATTGGCTTTGCCGATCTCCTGGACCTGGAGATTCTGGGAACACTGAGCGAGAAGCAGCACGGTGCCGCGCAGGATATCCGGCGGGCGGCGGATGACCTGATGAAGCTGCTCAACGATGTCATTGACATCTGCAAGGCGGAGGCGGATAAGCTGGAACTAAGTATCAGCCCGGTCGCCCTGGACCAGGTGATGGACGCCACCCACCGCGTCATCCACGGGCTGGCCTGGGACAAGGGAGTAACCATCCGTATCTCCACCGAGCCGGAGCATATCATGGTGCACGCGGACGAGCTGCGCCTCAAGCAGATTCTCTATAACCTGCTGTCCAATGCGATCCACGTCAGCACCGAGGGCCAGGAGGTCCTCGTCGAGGCGCGCCAGGCCGAGGGGTATGCAACCGTCTCGGTCACCGACTATGGTCCGGGCATCGCGCCGGAGAACCTCGACGCCATCTTCGAAGAGTTCACACAGTTCGAGACCGGCGCTCCGCGGCTGCAGAGCTCCGGCGGACTGGGCCTGCCCTTGAGCCGTAATCTGGTTGAATTGCACGGGGGCGAATTGACTGTGCAAAGCCAGCTCGGCGCGGGCAGCACCTTCACGTTCGCCCTGCCGCTGTACGAGGGCCCAGCGGAAGACTAGCCGTTGTTCGCCCCTACAGAAGGCAACGCCAACAGGCCACAGGCTGGAAGCCTGTGCCACCGACAAGAGGCCGACAGGCGAGACGCCTGTCGTACCGGTGGTGGGGGTAAGTACCTGTGCCTGATGCGATCCGTCGCTGCTAGCGTTCGGCGGTCATGCGGGCCACGGACAGGGCCAGGCCGATCATCCCGCTCAAGTTGCGGTCCGCCGGGTAGAGCTGGGTTGAGTCCAACACGAACAGCCCCTCCAGCGGCGCGCGGAGCGCCGGCATCTGGGCGCTGAAACCCGGCGGGCAAATGGCCTGAGCGTACGCGTCCCGGCTGACGGTTGCCTCGGCTACCCACGACTCGTCGAACTCCGGCTGAACCACGCTCAGCCCCGCCAGACTCACCTCAATCAACCGATCGTCCGACCACTGCCAGCGCTCTTCGCCGGCGTTCAGATAGAACGGCACGTAGAGGACCTCGGTGCCGCCGTATTCCCGCCACGGATTGAGGTTGGAGTACTCGACAAAACCATTGAACGGGACCTGCGAGGAGTTGACATTGACCCAGAAGCTGTCGGTGAGGGTACAGCACAGCGCCAGCCGAATGCAGGCGACGTGAGCAAAGTCGGTTGCCGCTAGCCCTCGCGCGTAGGGACTGTCTGCGGGCAGCAACGCCACCAACTCCGGCAGCGGCACCGCCGAGACAATCGCGTCGGCCTCATAGTATCCGGCGCTGCTTTCGACCCCGACCACCCTATCTCCGGCACAGGGCAGGCCGGTCGCGGCCACGCCGGTGCAGATGACCCCGCCGGCAGCAGTAATCTGATCAGCCAGAGCAGTGAACAGCGTCTGGCTGCCTCCGGTGAGATAGCCGAGCTGGTCGGGGCACAGCACGCTGCGCCGGGACTGCGAGAGGCGGTGAAGGCGATGCCAGATCCAGGGGGCGGAAACCCGGTCGTAGTACCGGCCGAACTTGACCTCCAGCAGCGGCCGCCAGATGACCTCGTATGCCTCCCTGCCGACGCTGGCAATCAGCCAGTCCTGGGCGGTGCGATGCTCGATCTGCTGCCAGTTGGTCGTCCGCCGACAACGCAGCGCGTGCAACCCGAAGCGCAGGCGACTGAGCAGACCCGTGGCAGAGAAGCGCAGGATGTCGGCAGGCGTCGAGAATGGGTAAAGCCGGTCGCCGACGAAGTAGCTGGTCCGGCCCGCCCGCCAATGCAGATCGTTCGCCAGCCCGAGTTCGTCCACCAGTTCAATCAGATGCCGGTCGCCGCCGCAGATGAAGTGGTAGTAGACCTCGATAGGCTTGTCGTTGAGCTGCGTGGAGCGGGCCAGCCCGCCCAGAACGTCGCGCCGCTCCAGCAAGACCACCTCGCGGCCCTGTCTGGTCAGCTCCCACGCGGCCGTCAGCCCCGATATGCCGCCGCCGATTATTACGACCTTATCATTGGACAAAGTGTTTCCCCGCCGGCCCGCTCACCAGCGCTCGGCCAGGTCGTAGATCACGTAGCTGGGTCCGGCAACAGCTAGCTGGTAGTTCTGGGCCAGGTATCGTTGCAGGTCAGGCCGAGCGCCCGGGCCCGTCGCATCGAAGTAGACCGCCCAGCGCGCGCCGCGGCTGATCCGGTCTGCAATGTACTCCGGCCCGGGAACGTCTTCCGGCGCTACCTGACTCGGCGCCTTGCCGAAGCCCTCACGCCCCACCCAGCCGGGGCGCTGGAAGTAATAGAGGCAGCCGTAGCCCGGCGGAAAAATTATGACTCGCCGCTTGGGCGGATCAATCGCGTTAAGCTGGGCAGCCGCTTCGATAATCGGCTCGCGCTGCTCGTAAAAGGGCTGGACACCCCACGCAGCGAGAATCAGGAAGAGGCCGGCCAATACCGCAGCGGCCCACCCCGAGATGCCCGGCATCCGGCTGATACGGTCCCACCCCAGCCCAATCAAGCCCGCCGCCGGGATGAGCAGCGGAAGCTGATAGTAGGTCTGCCGGAGATTGCCGCCCGAGACTGCGACAAAATACAGCAGCACCGCGCCCAGCCACAGATGGAACAGGTTCCAGCGGAACCGGCCGCGATCATACGCCAGGAATCCCAGCGGCAGCAGCACAAGCCCCACCGCGGTGAGGTGGTCTTTGAGCAAGCGATTGAGCATCAGCGAGTAGCCGCCGGGCCGCACAAAGTCGCCCAGCGAAGCCCACATTCCTCCCCCAAAGCCGACGCCTACCGTGAAATAGTGCGCGCCGATGTTGGCCCTGGCGTGGTAGTAGTAAGCCACCGCGGGCAAGACCGTCAGCAACACGAACAGGTAAAGCAGCGGCTGCTTGAACAGCCCCCAACCATAGCGCTGGTGTGCGATAAACAGCAGCGGGACGAGCAGCATCAAGGTCGGCAGCTTGACCAAAAAGGCCAGCGCGCCGCACAACACGGCCAGTGCGAAATACCGGCCGGAATTGGGCGAGACCCGGTCATCGGGGACACCAAGCCATAAGGAGAAGTAGTAGACCAGAGCTACGGAAAAGAAGATCATCAACGGCTCGCTCATCAGCACACGGCTGAAGTACCAGTTGGACGGCGCAAAAGCGAAAAAGAGCAGACCAAAAGTCGCCGGGCGGTCGCCCAGGTAGCGGCGCAACAGCGCATAGAGTAGGATCATTGAGCCGAGGCTGAAAGCGATAGTCACCGCGCGGCCGACCCACTCGTGCATGCCGAATACCGGGTAGAGCAGGGCGGTCAGGAAGGTGACGAGCTGGAACTCAATCTCAATGTAGCCGGGCCGGTCGGCGCTGTAGTCAGTCTCGGGCCACAGGATGTTGTAACCGTGTTCGTAGAAGTTCTGGGCGATGGGCGCGATCTGAAGCTGCTTGATCCAATGCACGCTGGTGTAAGGGGCGTTGATAGCAACCAGGCGTACAGCCAGCGCCAGCAGGATAATCAGCCAGACCTCCTGGCGTCTGGTCATAAAGCTCAGGATGACCCCACCACCCCGCGGATTGGAGGAAGCCGATTCGATCATAGCGCACCGCTGCTGCCAGAAGTCAAACGGCCAGCTCAATAAGAAAGCCCGGTACGGATCGAAGCCATACCGGGCTATATTTCACTTTCGGGACCAGGATATCCTTCTGCGCGCAAGTCCCCGATCGGTTTGTGGCCAGCTATTTGCTCTTGATCAGGAGGTAGTCGTTCTCGATCTTGATCTGGTCAACCCTGGGCTTCAAGGGGATCTTGTCAAAGTCTATTAGGGGGTTGAGCTTGTTGGTCATAGTGCGCAACGGCCCGGCGGGCAAGGGTATGCCGTTTACCGAGGCGGCTGTGGGAATGAAGTTGATCTTGTGGCGCTTCTCGACTTTCAGCTCGCCCACCATACGCAGATTGTGGCCAAAGCCCAGGTTATACCTACCAGTAAATACCAGCTTCTTATTCTCAAATTCAACACTCAGGTTCTCGATGGGGGTCTCTTTGAGCGCAAGCAGCCTGTTAAGGTCAGTCTTGTAAACACGTCCCGAGAAGGTCGTCTTCTTGCACGACTTGGTCGCCACGTCGCCGCCGGCGTAGAGCTGAGCGATATCCAGCGTGACATCGAACGCTTTGATGTATATCTTGCGCAGGGCGATACCTTTGCGCTCGATCTTATCCGCCGAGACGACAATGGACTGGAAGCGGCCCTGCTGGGTAAGGGAGTCCGACTCAAACGGTATCACCTTAATGATCAGGTTCTCGACCTTATACTTGCTGCGAATCGTCTGGGAGATCCGGTTGCGGACGCCTTCAACGGTTACAGTGGCATAAGCCAGCATTCCAGTGACGGCAACCAAAGCCACCACGATAGCCGAAATAGCCACAGAACGGCCCTTTGCGAATGTCATAAACACCACCTGTCTACCAAGCCCAACAGCTCACATACTCAGTAGTTATCACCGATTTGAATAGTTAGACACCTCAGCCGGGGAAAGGTTCGGTGGGCAAGGCCGGATTAGGGCACGGACAGGAATGCGCCGGGCGAGCTCAGAAGACAGAGGAGAGGATTATCGCCACCATTATCGAGGCCAGTACGGCCTTGGAAAGAACGCCAGCTAGCCGTCCGCTGAGCGCACCGAAGCCGGCTTTCCTGGCTTGCTCCGGCGTCTGGCCCGTGCGCAGCTCGTAGAAGTAGGCGGCGGCAAAGCCGCCAATCAGAGCGAGCAGAATCGGCGGCAGCAACGAACCGAATACCACGCCGGCTACCCCACCGGCCAAACCCAATACCCCGAGAATGGGTGAGACATTAGCGCCGAGGATCGCCCCCGCCACCCCTCCCGCGAGCGCCCACAGGCTGGTCCTGGTGGTGCCGCCAGTTGCCTTAACGCCCAGGGCGCTGAGCACGTTGTCGAGGAGTTCGGCGACTACGGACATCACCAACAGGATGAGCAACAGCCACCACGGCGGCCTGGCGAAGCCGTGGCAAGCCGAGAAGATGACCGCATCCACCAGGATGAGTACGGTACCCGGCAGGCCGACCAGCGTAGCCAGAACCCCGATGAATAGGACGATTACGAATAAGGCCACGCCCAGAGACGTGAGTATGGTCAGGACCGTAGCCATCAGCGCACCTCACGAGCGTTGTCTATCCGCGCAGATATTCGTCCCCGAGCCGGCTGACTCCTGCCCGAGGATACGACAACGCCACCAACACACTACTGCCGGTGGCGTCGCGGGACTCATCTGGCCGGGTAGTCGCTGATTACCAACTATCCGCCTACCTGTCGAAATCCTTGAATTCTTCAGCTTTGCGCATGGCAATGCCGAGCTTCTGGAGACCGCGTTCCGCGGCGTGAGAGACCATGCTCACCGGATCATCGAGCGCCTCGCACAATTGTGCGGCAGCGGCCTTGTCGCGCAGCTTGCCCACCGCCATCACCGCCGCCCAGCGCACGTCAGGGTCATCGTCGCTGAACAACCTGGCCAGCGCCACCCGGACGCGACTACGCAACTGCTCGGGCAGCTCTTCTTCTTCAACGATGTTACCCAGCTCAATCGCGGCGTAGCGCCGTACTCCGGCCGCCGGGTCTTTGCAGGCATCCGCCAGAGCGGGGACAACAGTGCTGCTGCCAATCCACCCCAGAGCTTCGGCCGCGTAGCGGCGCACATACTCAGACTCGTCGGTGCGCAGCGCCTGCTCCAGATTGACCTGCGCGCTGGTGGACGGAATAAGTATCAGAGCAGCAGCGGCGCGCCGGCGCACCGGCGCGGCCGGATCATTGGCCACCGCCAGGCCCAGGGCAGCCACAGACCTAACATCGCCCAGATAGCCGAGGCCCTGGGCAGCCATTTCCCTGACCTTGGCGGATTCGTCGTTGAGCAGCGCCTCCACGAGCGGCTTGACAGCGCGGCGGTCAGCGGCCTGAGGCTCCCCGCCCGGATCGGGGGCAACATAGACCTTGGTCATAGCCAACTTAGCGAACTCCTCCTGCTTGGGACTGGTCCCCGCGGCCACCATCGCCAGCACCAGAGCCGCGCCGTGGCGTTGATCGGGAGCGGCGCCGGTCTTGAGCACCCGGACCAGGTCGGGAATGATCTTGCGCCCCATCAGGGTCAACTCGATGGCTGCTTTGGCGGAGAGGTCAGTCTCATAAATACCCAGGAGACTGGCCAACCCATCGAAGTCTTCGGTTGCAGCAAAGATCTCGATGAGGGCCGGGCCGGCAGTGTTGCGTACCCGCTCATCGGGGTGAGCCAGCAGGCCTCGAATCCGTTCAGTCACCATTGGGTAGCCGGGGCGCGACTTGAGAACGTAAACTACCGCACTCACCAGCTTAGCATCTTCGTCGTCGAGGAGTTGGAGCAGGATCGGGTAAGTTTCCTCCATGCCCCGCCCCAGCGCCCAAGCAGCCCGGTTGCGCCGGTCGTAGTCCTTACCGTTCAGGGCTTTATCGCGCAGGATCTGCTTGGCCGTCTGCCGCTGCGCGGCGCTGCCTTCGGCGAGGAACCGTCCCAGCTTGCGTACGCCGGAGCGCTCCTTCTCCTCGTCGGAGCTTCGTGCCTCGGCAACTGCCTCCGGGAAGTCGGGCAACGGCTCCGGGGGCGGAGGCTTGGGTACCAGCGCCTCCTTGATGTCCTCGGCCGTCACATCCTTAGGCAGCTCGCCTTCGTCGTCATCGGCGTCCCCGTGGTCGTGAACGTGTTTCGGTGTGATCGGCGCCACGGCTTCCTTGCAGCCCGTGGCCAGCCAGCCTACTAACACGATGCCCAGCACCACAGCTACTCCAAGTTTAAGTGTTTTCAAGTTCCAGTTCCTCCGGGTCGAAGTTAGATCCGCCATCAATGGTTTCAACGCCGCCGGGCTTGCAGAAGGTTCCTCGAATCGGGGCTTTCCCCCGACTATTTGCTATCCGGAGCAGTAGACGAGGCCGCCTGGCGGGGGTGCAAACTGAAGATACAACCACAGTAATCCTGCCGGTACAAGCCCAGTTGCCGGCTGAGCGCGACGCTGCGCGGAAAACCGCCCTGCTTGCGCCAGTTCTCCGCCAGGAACTCGATTCCCGTCGCCGCAGTGAGCTGTTCTCCCAGCGAATTGATCAATTCCAGATTCTTGTGCGGGCTGATACTCAGCGTCGTCGCCACCTGGTCTATCCCGTTCTGCTGCGCGTACTCAACCGTCCCGCGCAGCCGGTACTCGAAACAGACCCGGCAGCGCTGGCCCCCTTCAGGCTCATTCTCCCAGCCCGCAACCGCCTCGTACCAACCGGCGGTATCCTCGGGGCCTTCGATCAGCGGCACATCCATCGCCTGGGCGACAATGCGCATGCTCGCCAGGCGGCGCTGGTGCTCGGCCGCGGGCTGGGTGGTAGGCTTGTACCCGC
>CAYNMY010000027.1:0-4052 GCA_964398275.1 uncultured Armatimonadia bacterium
CACGTGCCCAATGAGCTGGAAGACGCAGCGAACCTGCGCCTTTACTTCGGCGCCGTGGACGAAGATTGCGAAATCTGGATCACCGGGCAGAAGGCGTTTGACCACACTCGTGCCTCGACTGGCCTACGCCCGTCACAAATTTGGGACATTCCCTTCTGGTTTGATCCCGCCGCGTTTATCAAGCCAGGCCAGGACAACCTCCTTGCCGTCCGTATCCTCAACACACTCGCCATGGGCGGGATCTGGAAGCCGGTTTACTTCGTGTGGGGGGAGACGGAAGCCATCCCGATGATAATCGAGGAGCTTATTGCTCAGAAGAAAGAACTGGCGGGGCAAGACTGAGCTTGTGCTCAGCAAGCTTACTCACTTTGGCTTTCAGAGCCTCAAACCGAGAAACGAAGACCGCTGGGTCTGCTACTATTAAACTGCACCTTCGATGGCGAAAAGCTAAGCCCCACATACAGAAAACCCTTCTGCTGGCTGGCAGAAGGGTCACTGTGTTGCATCTGGCGGGGCGGACGGGACTTGAACCCGCGACCTCCGGCTTGACAGGCCGGCACTCTAAACCAACTGAGCTACCGCCCCACCTGTAATGGCAAAACTTGCTCATAATAACTAGGGAAAATTAGCTTAACATATCGGCGACCAACTGTCAAGACACCGGGCGCTTGCCCGCGACGCGTTTGCGCCTGCTACGTCGGAGCGCTTAAGACTGGCGAATTTGATATTCAGTGTTGATCTGGGCCACTGTGCCCAACATGGCGTGCGCCGGGCAGTACTTGGTGTTCGAGAGCTCGATGGCATGGGCGAGCCGTTCCTCGTCTACGTCCCCGGTGACGATATGCTTTATGGTAATGCTCGTGTATACCCTGGGATGCTCTTCGGCCTGCTTGCCTTCGAGCTCTACGCGGTATGTTTCCACTGGCTGGCGCATCTTGCGCAGAATAGAGATAACGTCCATCGCAGTACACGCGCCCAGAGAGGCCAGGAGCAGGTGCATCGGCCGCGCGCCGAGATTCTGCCCGCCAAACTGCTCCGCGCCGTCCACAGTAATCCTGTGGCCGGTGGCAAAACCAATCTCAAAGGCCATGCCCTTGGCGTCCTGCAGCGTCAACCCGACGGTAGCACCATCAGTGGCCATAGTCATTCGCCTCCTTAACAAGCTATCTGCTCGTGGGCGGTTCGGCGCGCCTCCTACCAAACAGTATAAGGCCAGCGCGAGGTGCCGTCCAGTGCGCAGCCGGTTGGGCCCGGTGGGGACTGTGCTTGACAGCAGGGGCCTACTCGGCATTATAATACGTTCAGCACTGACTATACCAGTGAATCTGGGGGGACTGATTATGCGTCTGTTGCTATTATTGCTGCTGGTTGTTCTGAGCATCTCGGTGGGGTTCGCCGCCCAGGCTTTTCCCGTGCTCGATGGCGCCCGTCAGGCTACCATTGTCTACCCGGCGGGGCTCGAGAAGATGGACGATGCCTCCAAAGACCTCGTCTCCTATCTGAATAAGGCGACGGGCCAGGAGTTCAGCGCCGTCAGCGAAGCCGACTTCCGTGCGGGCCCCCAGGCTTACCCCATTTATGTGGGACGGTGCCAACTCACCGAAGAGCTATTCGGCGAGGAGTTGGCTGCAATGGACCAGGATGCTTTCATGGTTTTAGTTGAGCCGGCCCGCATCTTTCTCTGCGGTCCGACTGATAACGCCACCTACTGGGCGGTCTGCGACTTCCTGGAGCGCTACGTCGGGGTGCGCGGGCTGATTCCCGGGAACCTCGGCGAAGATGTCCCGTCGCACGAAGGCATAACGGTCGCGCCGACGCACCGGGTGGAAACACCAGCGGTGCTCTCGCGCCAGTGGAGCGGCGCAGGACACGGGGGCAACTGGCAGAAGCGCATGCGGATGCGGGGGCGCTATAGCTTCCACCACAGCCTACACAAGATATTCGACCGCGACAAGTACTACGATGAGCACCCCGAATATTACCCGCTGCGCGGTGGTAAGCGCTTCCGGCCGGGAAAAGGAGCACACGGCTGGCATCCCTGTTTCTCCAATCCCGGTACGGTCGAGGTGGCGGCGCAAGCCGCCCAGGAGTACTTTGACAGCCATCCCGATGCCATCTCGTTCAGTTTCGGGCCGGCCGATGGGCGCGGCTACTGCACCTGTCCGGACTGTCTCAAGATGAGGGGTAAGCCCCTCACGTACCATGGCTACTCAATGCGCCAGTCAACCGTGTACTGGCCCTGGCTGGGTCAAGTAGCGGAGAGGTTCTCGCAGTCTCATCCCGGCAAACTGGCCGGTACGCTGGCCTACTCGAATTACACCGCGCCTCCACCCGATACGGACTTCCCGCCCAACATTATCCCGTACATCTGTTACAGCCTGGCCGACGCGGTTGTCCCGCGCTACCGGGACGCTGACTTTGATCTGATCCGCAGGTGGGGCGAGAAGCTTCCCCAGATCGCGCTGTACGACTACGGTTACGGCATGGGCTTTTCGATCCCCCGCATCTATACGCACGCCTTCCAGGAGCAGATCCAGTGGGCGCTCAAGCACAATCTGAAGGGCTACTATGCCGAAGTCTATCCCAACTGGGGCCTGGATGGGCCCAAGCTCTACCTGCATGCACGGGTCTTGTGGGACGCCAACGCGAACGTGGACCGGCTCTTTGACGAGTGGAACGAGCGGATGTTCCGCGAGGCGGCGGGGCCGATGAACAGCTACTTCCGCCGCTGCGAGGAGATTTGGGCCGCTCAGCCTGACACGGGGGGGGCGGCTTTTCATCTATGGCGGTTGGTGCGTGGCGAGAAGCAGTTCGCCGTCTTCTCACTGGAGGCGATGGACGAATTGACCGGCTATCTGGACGAGGCCGCCAAACTGGCCACCGCCGACATCGTCAAGGAGCGCATCCAGTTCTTCCGCAAGACGTGGGATGTCACCGTCTTCCTGGGCAAAGACTGGTGGGAGGGCGAGATGGTGCACCGGTTGATTGAGCAGGATGCGCCGGTCGAAGAGGTCGCCCCGTGGCTGCGCGCGATCAGCGACTGGAAGTCGAAAGAGGAGTACCTGAAGCAGGCCCAGGAAATGATCGGCGGCGACAAGGTCGCGTTTTACCCGGCCTGGGACAGGAGCAACTGGGTGGTGGTGCCGGGGATGCGTGAGCCGTTCCAGAGCGACTTCCGCTACTGGGCCGCCAACAAGCTGGCCACTGTCGCCGTCCAGGATGCGCAGAGGCGCAAAATGGCCAAGGCCAGGATTATCCGCTGGGCCATCAAGCGGAGCATTGCCAACGCCTTCGGTACCCGGGGCCCGGATGCTTATAACGCGGCGGTTGACGAGATAACCGTGCGGGCTATGACAATTGCCTCGGCGACAGTAGCCGCCGAGCCGCTGACTGTTGACGGTGAGTTGAGCGAAGAAGTGTGGGCGCGCGCCGCAGAGATATCAGACTTCACGGTAGGCGCGCAAAAGGCAGCGGAAAATCAGACGATCGTGAAAATGGCCCACGACCGCCAGAACCTCTACGTCGCCCTCGAATGTGAGCAGGATACCAGCCAGGTCTCCGGCATACAGGTGAAGCGCGATGGGCCAATAGAAGCAGACGATTCGGTAAGCCTGTTCCTGCGGCCGACTGCGGAAGACCGGCCTTGCCTGCAAGTGGCGATCAGCCCGGCGGGAGGGTTCCTGGACGCGATGTTCCTGCCCGAAGGCGAGCAGTTCGGCCAGCCTGCGGAATACAATTATGACTTCGAGTGGGCTGTGCAGGTGCAAGAGGGACGGTGGACTGCGGAACTGAGGGTGCCGCTGAAGCAGTTGGGTTGGTGCCCGTGCAAGTATTCCGCGTTCGGGTTGAATCTGGTCCGCCGGGTCAAGAGCGCCGGTGATGAGGAGTCCACCTGGTTCCCCAAGTTTGGCGAAGAAGGCCCCGAGCATATTCGCAACCGCGGCGGGCTGGTCCTGGAGCGGCCCAGTCGCCTGGCGTGTGGGTAGTCCGACGGGCGCGTCTGCTCCCTTGGGGGCCAGGAGCTAGGAAGCGGACCTGCCGGAGGCCACCTC
>CAYNMY010000027.1:4062-11145 GCA_964398275.1 uncultured Armatimonadia bacterium
CTACAACGAGCGGCTCCTCGAGCCCGTCCGCGAGCGGCTCGGGCGCCTGGCGCGTGGGTAGTCCGACAGACCGTTTGCGTCGCTTGAGCGGTGCTGGCTAGGAGGTGAGCCGGGCCGAGACGACCTCGTCGTGTGCTGCGACTAGATCCAGCAAGGCCTCGGTGGACATGTGCCTGGGAACCTGGCAGTGGAGCAAAACTTGGTTGTGGGCATCGTCCTCAAAGTCAATGGCGGCGATGCGCACGCCCGCCCGGCGCAGAAGTTGGAGCAGATTGGCACAAAGCTCAGCGCCCCCGGGGACCAGTCGCACCTGTATGTGCCGCTCCCGCGTTCCGCCACCGAGTACCCCTTCCAGTCCGCGCATCACGGTCAGGGTAAAGACAATGATCAGCGTGGCGCAAATGGCCGCCGGGTACCACCCTATCCCGACGCTCAGGCCCACGGCAGAGGCCGCCCAGATGGTGGCGGCCGTGGTCAGCCCCCGCACATCGCCGCCGTAGCGGATGATCGTACCCGCGCCCAGGAAACCGATGCCGGTTACCACGCCGGTGGCGATACGTCCGGGGTCGAAGTTTTCCCCGGCCACCAGCCCTGATATCATCATCAGTAGAGCCGCGGCAACAGTGACCAGGATGTGGGTGCGCAGCCCCGCCGGCCGCTCGCGCCGCTCCCTCTCCAGCCCGATCATACCCCCGAGCACAAAGGCCAGCAGCAATCGCACCAGCATAGTCTGCCACGGCAGAGCGAAGGCTTCACTCATCTGCAATCATCTCCCTATTCGCTGTCCAACTGGCGGCAGGCCGCCTGGTATTCATCGGTGCCCGCCCACCATTTGAGCATTTTAATGCGGTAGGCGCCGTAGTCGGCACTGGTACTGGGATTGTCTTCTGGCGGGATCGCCGCCAGCTTCTGCACGTCCTGCCCCTCATAGCCGGCCATGAACTTCTCCACCGTCACCTCGGCGGCCGCGCGCGCTCTCTCCGCAGTGCTGCGCGCGATGGCGCTGCACGCCGTCTCGATATCGCGACAGGCCAGCAGCCCGACGCGGTCCGCCGACAGTTCGACGCGCTGTTGCCAGGCATGGCCGACGGATTTGATGCGCGAGAGCACCTCGGGAGTCAACCGGGCAGTCTGGGGTCCGGCGTCCCGCGCGAACAGGTCGCGCAGCATGGGTGCCAGTTCATTGGTGATCGGCAACGGTCGGGCGAGCAGAAGGTCAACCGCCTGAAGAGCGGCCAGATAGCCGCTCAGGATCGGGCCCAGGCAGCGGCCCATTACGAAGGTCAGCTCGGCCTCGCTGAACGTCCGGAGCATGCCGGTAGTCAGACCCACGGCGGCTGGCTCACCCCGGAACACCAGCGGTTGAATATCTGGCTCGGGCATCAGGAACAGTTCGGGCGAGTCGGCACCGAGGCGTTGGGCCGCTGTCTGTGTCGCGGCAACTGCCTCGGGGTGGCTGCTGGCGCGCAGATGCACGCATTGGTCCAGGACCTGGTCCACCGCGTCCGGCCAGGACCAGAGCCTTTCAATTTCGCCCACCACGCCCGGGATCGCTTCAGCATCCAGCCACTGGCGCCAGTACTCGCGATCCTGCTCGAATTCCCACAGGTCCGACGGAGCAGCCGCGCTGACTTCTTCGTCGGCTGGTGCATCCAGCGCCTCAAACTGCTCAGAGCTCTCCGCGTCGCCTGTCCAGGGCACACTCTCCGCTTCTCCCCTTTCCTGTGTGGCGATAACCTCGTCGAGCGACTCGAACTCGTTGCCCCGCTCTCCGACGTGCAGAAATGGGGGGGGAACCCCTTCTTTCGGTTGCTGCTCGGCGGTGGCCACATCAATTGAATCGAAATCATCACCACCTCCCCGGGCCCGGCGGTCAGAAACAAATGGGTCAGGCGGGATTTCGTGCAGTCGTCTTATTCTTTCTGCGCCCGGCGGATCAATCTCCTCCAGTGCCGTCCAGGCCTTCTGGTCGTTGGGGTCTGCCCGCAGGATAAACTGATACTGACGCGATGCGTAGGCTGTAGCGCCGGCTTCGACGTAACGCTCGGCGAGCCAGTGGCGCAGTTCCTGGTAACTGCCGTCTGCCCTGAGCGCCTCGCGGGCGTGCTCGACGGCCCAGGCAAGACGGCCTTTGCTGTAAGCCTTCCGGGCCTCCGCGAAAATCTCTTCAGCCCGCTGTCTGCTATCTGAGACATTGTCGTCGGCCATCGGTATTCTCTCCTGTGCTGATAGGAATTGAAGAGCAGTGCTGCCGTCCCTCCTACCTGCCATTCACGGCTTGACTTATTATACTTCGCCGTTTGTGGGCAAATTCCTGTCGGCAGGCAGAAGCAAGCTGCCACAAATCGTTGCCCCAGGCCTTGCAATATCGCGGGGAATTGGGTATAATGAGATTGGTAGAATCTCAGGTGACTTATCCTGGGAGTGGGTTTTGGGCCCACTCCCTGTCGTTTATCGGTGGGCGGCCAGCCTGTGGCCGATAGGGAGTCAGTGGTAGCTAATGTGGCGGCCGCGTAATGCAGCATTGAACGAAATGGAGCCGGAAATCGCCCGGATGCTGGAGGGGTTCGGGTACGAGTTGGTACTGGCGGAACTCAAAGGGCCACCGGGACGGCAGACCCTGGCTGTATACATTGACAAAGCTGACGGCGTCACCAGTGACGACTGTACGAAGGCGGTCAAGCGGATTTCGGTGTTGTTGGAGACGCTCGATGCGGAGCAGCACAACTATGATATTATCGTCTCGTCACCCGGCCTGGAGCGCCCGCTGATCCGCGAGGCGGATTTTGACCGGTTTGTCGGGGAGAAAGCCGCGCTTACTGTGCAGCAGGCGCAGGGGAAGGCGACGCTGAGTGGTCGGCTCAGAGGACTGAGTGGCACTACCGTGATGCTGGAAACTGACGGTGGGACCGTCCAGGTTCCAATGGATGACCTACTTGCCGCCCATTTGGTGAAAGACTGGGATGACGACAGGGACTTAACTTGGTGACCCCGATGGTGGGGCCTGGGATGTGAGGAGATTTTGAACGGCGACCTGATCGATGCACTCGAACAATTGCAGAAGGAGAAGGACATCCCCATGTCCTCCTTGCTGCAAACAGTAGAGATAGCCATGACCTCGGCGTACCGTAAGCGGTACGGGGGCACTGAGGATGTGCGCATTAAGATTGATCCCAAGGAGAAAAAGGTGCGCTTGTTTGCCCTGCGCGAAGAACCGAGTAGCGACACCGCCCTGGCCGAGGAAGAAGAGATGGACCTGGCGCAGATTCAGTCTTCCGGTCTTTACGTAGAACGCGAAATTGATGCGCATGACTTTGGGCGTATTGCTGCGCAGACTGCCAAGCAGGTGGTAATCCAGCGCATCCGGGAAGCGGAACGCGAGATCACCTACGACCGCTTCGTCCAGCGCGTCGGGGAGGCAGTTACCGCTGAAGTCCAGCGGCGTGATGCCCGCAGCGTATTCGTTATCATTGGCGATACTGAGGCGATTCTGCCCTCCCATGAACAGATCCCGGGCGAACCGTACCGGTTCAATGACCGGGTGAGGGTCTACATCCTCAACGTGCGCAGAACCACCAAGAATCCGCAGATTATCGTGTCGCGCACGCATCCCATGCTAATTAAGCGGCTTTTTGAGCTGGAAGTCCCCGAGGTCTACGAGGGCATTGTGGAGGTAATGGCGGTCGCCCGCGAGCCGGGGGCCCGTTCGAAGGTGGCCGTGCAGTCCCATCCCCCGCCGGTTCCTCGGGGGGGCGCGTGTGTGGCCTCCCGGGGTGGGCGGGTACAGGCGATAGTAGATGAACTGCGCGGCGAGAAGGTTGACATCGTCCGCTATGACGAAGCTATTAATGAATACCTGAAGAACGCATTGTCTCCGGCGCGAGTTAGTCGCGTGATCCTCAACGAGGAGGAACGGGCGGCGGTAATCATTGCCCCGGACGACCAGCTCTCCCTGGCCATTGGCCGGCGGGGGCAGAACGTCCGGCTGGCGGCTCAGCTCACGGGCTGGAAGATTGATATTCGCAGTCACTCGCAGTGGCAGGAGCAAGAAGAGGCGGCCCGAGAAGCCGCAGCCGCGCCCGCTACGATGCGTGTCTACGAGTTGGCCCGGGAGCTAGACGTGGAGAGCCGCGACCTGGTTGAGATTCTCCAGGACGAAGGTGTCGAAATTACCAGCCATGCCAGCAACATCACGGGAGAGCAGGCGAGTATGTTGCGCAGCATGCTGGCTGGCGGTAGCGGAACGCTCGAGGAGCTGGAGGCCGGCGAGTTAGTTATCGGCGTTGATGAGTAATAGCAGCGCGGCAGTTGGCGTCACGCGACTGAGGGTCTGGGACGTGGGGAATCGGCTGCGGTGTGGAGGTAGTCTCAATTGGCGAAAATCCGCATCTTCTCTTTAGCAAAGAAACTTGGCTTGCGCAGCGAAGCACTCGTTGCGGTGTTGTGCGAGATGGGAGTAGCCGATGTCAGCTCAGCGTCGGCCATTGATCCGGAAACGGCGACGGCAGCCACTGAGCTGCTTGCTGAGCAAGCCGAGCAGGCCCGTCGGGCTGCCCAGGCCTCTGCTGAGCTGGCAACGGCTCAAGAAGAGCGTGATAAGGCAGCCCGGCCGGAAGAGCAAGTGGTGGCGGGCGCAGCAGAAGAGCAGTGGGAAGAGGAAGAGTTCCTGGCGCCGGTGCACGATGCGGATCTGCTGGAGGGTCTGGAGGAGCTGGACCGTCATATTGCCGAACTCGAGGCGATGTCCGAGGCCGAGCGCCGGGGCAAGGAAGCAGTCAAGCCGCTGGCGGAGCTCGCGGCGCGGCCCAGCGGTGAGCGGCCCGAGTCGGCTATTGACGTGCCCCCGGTGGTGACTGTTCTGGGGCACGTTGACCACGGCAAGACAACCTTGCTCGATGCGCTGCGCGATACCGACGTGGTCTCGGAGGAAAGTGGCGGCATTACCCAGCATATTGGAGCATCGGAGGTTCGCACCGGCGACAAGACTATTGTATTCATTGATACGCCCGGGCACCAGGCCTTCACCGCCATGCGGGCCCGGGGGGCGCAGGTTACCGATGTCGCGGTGCTGGTTATCGCTGCCGATGACGGCGTTATGCCGCAGACCGAGGAAGCCCTCGACCATATCAGAGCTGCCGATGTCCCGATGGTAGTGGCCATAAGCAAGATTGACCTACCGGGCGCGGACGAAGAGAGGGTCAAGCAGGAGCTGCTGGAGCACGAGGTGGTGCCCGAAGAGTTGGGCGGCGATACCATCATAGTGTCGCTTTCGGCTGTGCAGAACGAGGGCCTCGACGCACTGCTCGAGATGATCCTGCTGGTTGCCGAGGTGCAGGAGTTATGGGCGGATCCGGACGCCGAGCTTGTGGGTGTCGTGATCGAGTCGAGTGTGGACCCCAGTCAGGGGCCGCTGGCGACTGTGCTGGTGCGCAACGGGACGATATCCGTCGGTGATGTCGTCGTATGCGGTTGTTCGTGGGGCCGGGTGCGCAGATTGCGCGATTGGCGGGGCCAGTCGGTCAAGAGTATGGCGCCGGGGCATCCGGTGGAGGTCGTGGGTCTCTCCGACGTCGCCGATGCTGGCGAGATTATGCAGGCGTGTGGGGACGCCAGGGCGGCGCGGCGTCTGGCCACCGAGCGCCAGGACGCGGCGCGCGAGCGGCAACTCGTTGGCCAGGCAGAGGTGCAACTGCGCCATCTCCAGCAGGAGCTCGGCGATGGCAAAGCCAAGGAACTCAATGTCGTGCTCAAGTCGGACGTTTGGGGCACAGCCCAGGCTGTGGAGTCCGGTCTGGCCGGCCTCAACGAGCTCGTCGAAGAGATTGACGTTAACCTCATTCATAACAGCGTTGGCGAGATCACCGAGTCTGATATCCTCCTGGCTGCTGCCTCCCAGGCGATTGTGCTGGGCTTCCGTGTGGAGGCTGATGTTAGTGCCCGACGGATCGCCGCTGATGAGCATGTGGAGGTGCGGACCTACGACATTATCTACGAAGCGCTCCGGGACATCCGGTTGGCCGTGGCCGGCATGCTTGACCCGATCTACGAAGAGCAGCTTATCGGCGGGGCTGAGGTCCTGGAAATCTTCCGAGTCTCTCGTGTCGGTGTCATCGCCGGCTGCCGGGCGAATAGTGGCCGCCTGCAGCGGGGCGTGCGCATCGAGGTTACGCGCGACGGTAAGCAAATCTTCGACGGGGAGCTTACCTCCCTGCGCCGCTTCAAGAACGATGCTGCGACGGTCGAAGCGCCCCAGGAGTGCGGGATTGCTACCGCGCAGTTCAACGACTGGCAAGTGGGCGATACCATAAACGCATTCGTCCAGATCGAGATCCAGCCAACACTGCCGGACGAGGGCGCGGGGTCCCGTTAGTTGGGGCTGAGCCGAGAGCGGCGTGGCTTTTCCGCCAGTGGGATACCCTGAAGATTACCGAGCCGAGCAAATGCTTATCTTCGTGGGCCTGCTGACCACCGAGCTGACCATACCAGAAGCCAATACCCTCAAAGAGAAGCGTCGGGTGGTCCGCGGTCTGATTGAGCGACTGGAGGGGCGCCTGAAGGTTTCAGTCGCCGAAGTGGGCGGGCACGATCATCATCGCCGCGCATGGCTCGCCACGGTCACCGTCAGCAATAGCTCGGCACAGACGCATCGCGTCCTTATGGCCGCCTCGGAGTTCATACAGTCTGAACCGCGCGTAGTCGTCCAGTCCGAGACGGTGGAGATTCTGTGAAGGCAAGAAGGTTCCTGGCATGGCTACGCGCCGCCAAAATCGCGTCAATCACCTGCTCCAGCAGGAAATAAGCGAAATAATCCGGGCTGAGCTCAGCGACCCCGATATCGGTTTTGTTACGATCACGGGTGTTGAGGTCTCCCCCGATTTGCACCGCGCCCACGTCTACACCAGCATCATGGGCGACGAGACCGAGGCCCGCAAGACCATGGCGGCGCTGGTACGCGCCCGCGGCCTGCTCCGCAAGCAGTTGGCTGCGAGGGTCCACCTGAAGTACATCCCCGAACTGATCTTTGAATTGGACGAAACCGCCGGTGAGGCCCAGCGTATCGAAGCGTTGCTTGGCCAGTTCGAG
>CAYNMY010000028.1:0-11123 GCA_964398275.1 uncultured Armatimonadia bacterium
TTCAAGCCCCGCCCGCCCGGGGGGGGGGGGGGCGCCCCCCGGGGGGGGCCCCGCTTCCAGTTTAAGAGAGGGGGTAGAAGCTAACGGCTTTTGGGGGGAACCCGCTTTTTGGAAAAAAGCCGGTTCCCCGCACCCCTCCCGCCTTCGCTTTCGCCTTCGCCAAGGCTATGGCGGACGGGAAAGCTACGGCGGACAAGCCGGCAAAAACTTTCAAAAGTAAAAGGACCGAGGAGGAGTGCCGGTAGGAGGGACATTCTTGTCCCGATGGAACCGCGGGGGGCGGCGATTGACAGCAATCGGCGGACAGACTAGGAAAGACCCTTAATAGCAGGCAGGGAGGGCAGACGGATCGGGGCTACGGAGGCATGTGCTAAAGGGTAGCGGATGAAGGCGATATGTTATCGCGTGGTTGGGGCGTGTGCATATAGCTGTAAACTTCTGAGTTATGCACACCTACAAGCCCAATTTGCGCGGGCTGTGTTCAGCATGTGCCTCAGTTTGCGTGCCTGCTGACGTTTAATCTGACCGACTGCTCCGATCTTTGATAGGAGAGACTGGCGAAGGCGACCAGCATCGCGTTCACAAACTGCGCAGATTCGCCCGGCATTGATTTCCTGAATCGTGGCTTCCAATAGTTCTCGTTTGCTGCGTTCAGCAGATAGGGTCGTGTTAACCGTGACGCCACAGATTGTTTGAGGCTTTGAGTTGGGTACGAGTTCGGGCTCGTTGAGGGCGAAGCCATATTGGCCAATGATGCGCTCTGCTGTGTTCTTAAGCTTGAGAGGATAGTGTTCACCAGACATGACGATATTGTCGATCCAGATTGTTAGGGCGAAGCCTTGCTGATCAGCCAGGTCTGCGAGGCGTGTCGTGCATTCTCTGATCATGAGATTGCCAATATCCGTGCTGGTGTTGAAGCCCTGGGGGAGATGATCCTCCGCCGTAGTGATGCCCGTGAGAAGTGCAGCGACAGGCTGGGAGCACCGCAAATCGCGCAAGAACATATTGTAAACCCACCTCTGCCTGACCGAGGGGTAAAAGTTTCTGATGTCCAGTTTGAGTATCCAAGGCTTGTTGACGTGGACCTCGGCGAACTGGCGCACGTTGCGGCCGGGTCTGCCACCAATTATTTCGGGCGGGATGGCCAGCTCGCGAAGAAGGCATTTTATGGCTATGAGGACAGTACGTAGGCTCTCGTTGGGATCGAAGAGGTGGCGAGTCTTGCCTCCGATGTTTTTGTCATAGGTCTTGTAAAGTCTGGAGTGCTTCTCTGCTACATCTTGCAGCATCGGAAGGGGTAGACCGAGGCGATGAGCCAGGTGTTCTGGATGTCGGATGCGTAGGGTTCGAAGTGGCCCGCATGGCATGTAGTGCTCTCAGTCTTGCATCGTGTTAAGCATGAGCAGGAGTTCCTTGAGTTTGCTTAGGAGGACGCGCTTGTCGGGGTCATCGGTGTCTTCTTCATCGATTGCTAGAGCGAAGATCTCGTTCGGGGGAACACCGAGGGCAGAACTGATTGCCTCAACAAGGCCAAGGCTGGGTTTGCGCTCACCACGCTCAATGAGCGACAGATAGTTGGGTGAACACTCGGCCTTCGATGCCAGAGCTTTTTGGGTAATGCCCCGGGTGGTCCGCACCAGTCGGATGGCCTTGCCTACGTTCATGTTTATGTAAACTCCTCTCAGAGTAGATTTAAAAGCTAACTTTGTCCTCGATACGTATCGAATATCTTCAGGGCTACTTCCCCCAGGAGCTTCAAAAGCTCATAGAGGTTCACGCGTCGGCTAAGAGATGTTTGATCGTTGGATTCTTCATCTCCGAGCACGGGGCGCAGTAACTCCAGACGCTCGATGGCACCTTGGACGCAGTCAGCCTTTGTCCGGGCTGGTTGGCGAAGGGCCTCATGCAATAAGGCAACTACCTCGTCAACCAGTTGGACCTGTTTTGGGCTGCTGCGATCAGGCATGGTTCCCCCGCGTTTTCCCGGTTTTGGGGGGCTGTGTTTGTGCCCACACAGAGTTGGTTTGGCGCGGGCGAAGCGCGCGCCCGAGACGAAGAACACCATACGATACATCTCGAACGATGCTCGCGCACATGACAGCCAAGGGAAGCAAATATATGCTCCCGGGGCGTGTCGCCATCGGTGCAGTGTTCCAGTTGAACAAAGCCGATGGAGAACGGCAGTAGGTAGGCCGCTCTTCATGAGGACTCGACGGAAACAATCCCATCGAGTGAGAGGTGAATACGATGCGTGTCCCCGAAACGACGGGGATTGCCCAAACCAGGTTTCCAAGGTTCTCATGCTACTATTACATTCTAGCAGAAATGTGCCCCGCTGTCAAGGGGTCTATCTCTACTGGTTATAGTTATACCCCTTATAGGCATATATTAAACTCTGCTTGTTGTAAGAGACGTACACGAGGGTACTGGGGGGTGAGCAAAGATAAAGGCGGGCGGATGTTTCGTGCCTGTGGCACGAACATTCGCCCCTACAGGCGCAAGGCACACAGGCGGGGGTGCGACAAGCTCACCCTGATAGAAGCCTGTGCCACCGAGCAGTCAAAGGCAATCGCGACAAGATCCGCCTGCGCTTCCTCCTCCGCCTTCGCCAAGGCTACGGCGGACATGAAAGCTACGGCGGACGTAAGGGTGCCCCTCCCACAGTTAGTGGGGCTGTATGGGCCTGCCGAGGCGGGCCGAAGGGACAGCAGATAAAGGCAGACAACAGCAGAGAAAGGCAAGCGGCGGCCGCAGGGCCGCCGCTGTGCGTGTAAGAGAGGGGAGAGACGAGTGGTAGATGCGCGAACGATGGATAAAGGTGGGCCGGCCTCGCTTCGCTCGACACGGCCCCTCCAACGGCCAAAATAGCAACCAGGTGCGCAGATGTGGGAGGGAGCGAACATTCGGGATAAGCCAGGTGTCCAATATAATGAGACCATGTATCTAACTACGACGAAACGAGGTGATGGGAAATGTTAGGCACGATTGGGCTTAGAAGTGTAGGACTCGTCGTAGCAGTGGCGCTGGCCACCACGGTCTCTACCGCGAGGCCAGCGCAAGCCGGGGACCTGGGCAATATTCTCGCCGGGGCAGCCGTGGGCTACCTGATCTACAAGGCGCTGGATCAGGATGACACACCCCAGCGGGCCCGCCACCCGCAGTACAACCCGCCCCCCCGGCCCCATGACGGCCGAGATGCCTGGAACAGAGGCTGTTGGGACGCGTGGGGGCGCAGAATTGACTGCGGCCACCACCAGCAGAGATGGCACCGAGGCCCCCAGTATGCCGGGCACCACGTCTACAGGCACGGCCAGCAGCACCGCTACGGCTCCGACCGCCAGCAGGGCTGGGATCAAGACCGCGGGCGCAGCGGGGATAGAGAGCGCGAGCAGGATAGGGACCAAAACCGCAGGGGCGGCCAGCAGCAACAGCGGGGCCGTCACTAACCGGGCTTCGCCTCGATCCGGCCAGCAAATATAGGGCTTCTGCGGCTAGGATTCGAGTAGAGCAGCAATGTAATCGAGCAGGACTGCTTCGTAAGCGGCGCTGTCAGGATGAGCCGCCAAAGCGGGGTTGTCCTGCTCGAGTTGGCGATGGGCAGTGGCTTCAAGAGCAACGCGTTCGGTAGGGGATAGAGCGGCCAGGGCGCGCCGGCAAGACTCGGTGGCAGCCTGGCGCTCCTGGAGCCGCATCTGGCGTTCTTCATGACGGCGTAGCTCAACTTCCGCTTCCCGGCGAGCTTGCTCCTGCTGCGCGCGGCCCTTCAGATAACTGGCCGGGGGAGCCCACTGGCCGCGGATCGCCTCCACCAGCATCGCGGGCGGGTCGTTGGGGCTGCGGTAAGGTAAGTATTCCAGTTGGCGGGCGACTTCCGGGGCATGGTCGGCGACAAGGCGGCGAGCTACGGCGGCAGTGACACCAGCACTAACTAGCGCCTCAACCAGTTCCGCCTGCTCGCCAGCAGGGAGCTGAGGGCCAGTCGCCCCGGCTCCGCGTGGGAACCAGTAGAGTACCTGCTCGTCAGCATTGCGCGCCGGACGGTGGTACTTGAAACCCGTCAGGAAGCCGTGCTCCAGGAGCTCACGGTGAGCACGCTCCAACTCTTGCTTGATGTGGCTGGGGTAGTAGTTGCGACTCATGCCCAGCTTCTCAAAGCCCAGCTTGCGCAGGCCAATGCGAAAAGCAGGCTTGCCATCCAAGCGCTTCTTGTCAAGATAGCGGAATAACCGGCGGGATACCGCACTGCGTAGGGCGAAGTAGAAGCCGGTGTCCAGTTGCTTGATGTTGCCGGCCTGGAAAGAGGCGAAAATGACCTCGTTCCAGGCGACATAACTCAAGGGTTGAGGGCGGCGGGGCCCGGAAGGTTTGCGGCCGCGGGGCTCCGCGTAAAGAGCATAGTCGTCAATAATGTGAAAGCCGACGTCAACGTAGGATTGCTCGGTCTTATCCCAAAAAGCCTGCCGCGCAGTAATCGTCACCGCCAGCAGACGATCCAAAGCACCCTTGAGGCGCTTGTAGCTGCCCCCCTTGTCCGGCCAGCCCAGACGCTTTATCAACTCGTAACGGGTCAGATGAATAACCCGGGAGGAGTAGCCCTGCTCACGGGTTACCTCCATCAGCGCGACGTAGACCTGCTCGTCGCTGGCGACCGGTAGGCCAAACTCCTCCCCGCCCGTCACTATCCAGGTGCGCTCGACCCGCTGGCCACCCTTGCCGCGAATGGTATCGGAAAACTCGAGGGTGTTGAGGCCGGCGAGCTGGCGGTCAGATAGCAAGGCAAAAGGGAACTCGGCGAGATTCATCTCGTCGCCGCCTAAACGCGGGGGCTGTAAGATGACCCGCTGCGAGCGTCCCTCGCCTTGACCAAACGGGAAATTCAGGCTATCTTCAGGCACAGGCATGAACCAGGTTCACCGATTCGAGAGAGTAAGCTGGAGGATAGTTTCGCCGGTGCCAGAGAAAATCCTTCTTGTGGTCGGTGGGAAGATAATTGAGTAGCAGGGCCCGAGCGGATGACAAAACGTTGGCAGATGTGGAACTTTTTGGGGAAAGAGTAAGTCGAAGGACGCGAGGTTGACGTACAAGGGCAGAAGCGGCGAATACCAGGCCTCGGCCGGGCATTGGCAAGGAGGCTGTAAGGGAGTATTTGTGAGTAATCGGCGAAGTAGTCATGTGGGTGTCATCATAATCACGATAGCAGCCGGGCTGCTCCTGTCGGTGAGTCTGGTGGGGTGTGGGGGAGGGGGCGGTGGCCCGCCGGTCGTTGGTCCGCAGGCCGGGCTGCCTAACCAGAGTAATAGCGCCGGAGGAGTGGTGTTGCCAGGGCAGGTGTCTCTTGGTGATATGGACGGCGACGGAGAGCCCAGCGCCAGCGATGCCCAGGCGATTGCGGATATTGCCGTGGGTCTAGCCGACTACCGCGTCCTGGCCGATGCCGATAGCAACTACAAGGTCGAAATCGGCGATGCGCTGAAGGTCCTGCGAGCAGCTAGCGGTGAGGGCGAGTGGCCAATCGGTGGGGGACCGCCGCCTCCGCCGCCGATTTAGAGGCGAGAGGAACGGCAGCATAACAGCAGCACAAAGGCGGCACGCCAACAGCACAACAGCAGCACGACGGCAACGGCAGACGGCGGGCGGATGTCTCGCGCCGACGCGCTCAACATTCGCCCCTACAATCGCAAGCGTTGCAGGGAGGCAGTTGTAATGCGCAAACATTTAGCGATAGCAGTAATATTCATTGGTCTAGCTCTGGTCGCCAGCGGTTGCGGCGGGGGCAGCCCTGGCATTCAAGACGCCGGCGATCCACAAAACGGGGACGATGAGCCTGCCCCTCCCCCGCCGTCAGTTAATTTGGTTATCACGGCGCCGGATGAGAGTGCCTATATCGAGGAGGGCTCTGTCCAGACCATTTCGGCAGACGCCAGTGCGAGTGCGGGGGTGGACAGGGTGGAGTTTATTGTGGATGGCGCGCCCATTGGCACCGACTCATCCGCGCCGTACAGCGTGGACTGGAATACCACGGCAGGTCTCCACACCATTACAGCTACCGTGTATGACCGAAGCGATCCGGCCTATTCGACAAGCAGGTCGGTTAACGTCTACGTGGCAACGTCGGGTGGCCCACCACCGCCACCGCCTATTTAGGCGGGGGTGAAGGCGGTAAGGCAGACGGCAACCTCACCCCTGACCCCTCTCCCTGCGGGAGAGGGGAAAAGGCAAAGAAGCTGAGAGGGATGAAGTTGAATTTCTGTTGTCTTTGGTTATATTCTCCCAGATAGTACCGGTTGGGCAGGGGCATAATTTTTGTGGAAGCATTCGGCCCCCGGCGTAAAAAGTTGCGGGGATGGCCGAGATATTCTGGAGAGGCAGGGGCAATGCGTAGGTGCGGGATGATAATTTTGCTGGTTGGTGTGGCAGTGGCAACCGCGGGCTGTGGAGGAGGAGGAGGGCCAGGCCCCGCGCCGGCAATCACTGTGCGCATCACGGCGCCCACAGCGGGAGCTAGTATTGACATAGGTACGACCGCGGTGATACGCGCGGAGGTGGAAGCAGAGGCCGGTGTGGCACGGGTCGAGTTCCGCATTGATGGAAATCTTATTCACACCAGCTCTGTCAAGCCATATCAGGCGAGCTGGGATGCAAATGGCTACTCGGTGGGGCCGCACACCGTGCGCGTTACTGGCTACGATGCGGATACACCCCAGCACTCAACATATAGGGAAATCACCGTCAACCTGGCGATAAGCGGCTTCACAGTGTACACGGAAAATGTGCAGGCTACGCAAGGCAGCCCAGTCACGGTAACAGTGCATCTGGCCAATGCGCCGAGTACCCCGGCCGGATACCAGATGACCGTAGGGTATGACTCGGGCAAGCTACAGCTCGCCAACGGCGCTGATTCTGTTCAGCCGGGCAATGCTGTCCCCACCAACCATCTGATTGCGAAGAACGTTGCCACGGCCGGTGTGGTTCGGGTCGCCATCGTTGGCTGGAATGATGCGACGAAGCAGATTCAGAACCTCAGTGCTACCAACACCGCGCTGCTCACAATGCAATTCGAGGCAACCGCGGCAGGTAGTGCGGCGATTGATATCGATCCCGAGAATGCACCGACGCCGCTGCAGTTCTGGACGAGCCAGGCCACTAAGATAACGCCCGGTCCGGCAGTGAGCGAGGGCACGGTGACGATCGCGGCTCCGTAGATGAAGAGATGCGAAAACGAACACCGGGGCTACTGCGATGCGGTAGCCTTTTTTTCTGACGGCAGGGAACACTAAACGGTGGGACAACGACAACCCGACGGCAACAACAAAGAGCGGGCGGATGTCTCGCGCTGGCGCGGTCAACATTCGCCCCTACAAGTTGAAGAGCGACAGGCGGGACGCGTGTGCCACCGATATGGGTGCGGAAGGGTCGCGGCATCCGCCTTCGCCTCCGCCTTCGCCAAGGCTATGGCGCACACGAAGGCTACGGCGGACAGGGAGCAGCGCCCCTACGAATGCAAGGTCCACAGGCTGGAAGCCTGTGCCACCGATATAGGCACGCCAAGGTCGGGCTACGCTTCGGCCCTTTGGCAGGTTCAGGACCTACGGCAAGCTCAGCATAGGAGGGTACCCCTCCCACAGGTTTTGCAACAGTCTCATAAGAGAAGGAGTTGGTCCAAATGCTCTGGCTGTCTTCAGCTGCGCTGATAGTTGTCACCTGCCTACTGCTGGCCCTGGCTACCACCAGTGCCGACGCGCCAAGTGTGCGCCTGGTGAGCCGCCAGACAATCTGCCCGACCACGCCGGAATCGCCAACCAATATCATCGGCTCGCTAGTCCAGCTCAAGAGTGGGCGGCTGCTGGCGGTGTGGTGCTCAGGCCCGGGTCCGGAGACCGACAACCGGCGCTGGCTGTGGCTCGGCTACTCGGATGATAACGGCCATACCTGGCCGCAACCGTTCATCACCGTGGATACACCCGGCAAGTGCGATATCAACCCGTCGCTGATGCAAACCGACTCGGGCCAGATCGTCCTGTTCTATCACTCCTATACCGGAGAGGAGCAGCATACAACACTCGTGCGGCGGTCCGACGACGAAGGTATGACCTGGTCTGATGCCGAGACGGGCCACCCGCACTGCTTCGTGCAGGGCTGTACGGCAATGCGGCTGGGGACGGGACACTTTATCTGGCCGGCGAACTCGGAACAGCAGTCCGGGGTGATCATCAGCGAGGACGATGGCCAGAGCTGGCGCTGGTGTCAGCAGCGCGCTACCCTCGACCACCGCGGAGGCACCTGTGAGCCGTCTATCGTGCAACTGACTGACGGGACTCTGCTGGCGGCGCTGCGAACGCATAAAGGCTGTCACCATTTCGCGCGCTCTACCGACCAGGGCGAAAGGTGGAGCGAGCCGGTGCCGGCGCCGGAACTTCCCGCCCCGCAAGCCCCCGCCCGGATGGTGCGCACGAGCGACGGGCGGATTCTGTTGGCATACAGCCATGCCACTCCCGAGCTAATCGAGCATTTCAGCGTGGGCAGCCACAAGCCCCGTAATAGACTGGTCCTGGTCGAGTCGCGGGACGAGGGCGCGACGTGGTCGGAGCCGATGGTTATTGACAGTCAGGAGGATACCGATATCCAGATCGGCTATCCGTCGCTGGTGCAAACGGGGGACGAGCTGCTGGTGCTGTATCACTTTGAGCCGGGATACGTCAGCGTGGGCACCAAGGGCCCGGGAGAAATGCGCCTGGCACGGTTTGAGCTGCTCTAGATGAACGGCGTTTGCAGGGAACCCGCTTTTTGAAAAAAGCCGGTTCCCTGCACCCTCCGGCAAAAACTTTCAAAATTGCGCAGCTTCATTAGCAATCACTTCATGCTCTTCTGCGGAAGGATGTAAATTGGCGCAGGTTGAACTACCCAAGCAGGCAATAACATGCCTCGGGCGGATGTTTCGCAAACGACGCTCAACATTCGCCCCTACAGATCGCGACGGCAAACAGCTGCCTCACCCCCGGCTCCTCTCCCTATGGGAGAGGGGAGAGCGGTGAATGGCAGAAGGAAGGTGGGCGGGTGATGCAAGCATCGCTGTGGACCAGTATGTTTATGGAGCTCGGGCCGCTGGGGGCCGTCAAGCACATCGCCGCGATCGGTTGGCGGGCTGCCGAGCTGTCCGACGAACATCTTACCGCGCTGTGCGAGCATCCTGACTCCGAAGAGGCGGCCGGGCAATTTCGCGAAGCAGCAGACCGGGCCAACCTTTCCGTGCGCCAGGCCCACCTGTTTCTGCAGGCAGATGTCGTGAATCTGGATGAAGCGAAGCGACATGCGGACCTCGCGACCATCAAAGCGCAGCTCGACTTCTGCCAGCTTGTCGGTATCACGGTGGGGGTCATTCATCCCGGACCGCTTGAATATGCCGACCGAAGTGCCTCCTACCGGCGGCAGGTGAACAATCTTCGGCTGGAGAGCTTCCGGGAACTGGCTGACTACGCAGGAGAGAGGGGAGTGCGGCTGGCGCTGGAGAATATGACCGATCGGCCCGGCGTAGGGATTGGCCCACGGCGTCACTTTGGTGCCGAGTTCTGGGACTTGCTAGACCTGATAGAGGCAGTAGATTCACCGGCAATGGGGATATGCCTGGACACGAGTCACGCCAACGTCCAGGGGCACGACCAGCCAAGCGCCATCCGCGAGCTAGGGGAGCTACTAATTGCGCTGCACGTCTCCGACAACGACGGCACGTGGGACCTGCACTGGATACCACTGCGGGGCACCATTGACTGGCCTCCTATCGTCACAGCCCTCAAGGAAATTAACTTCCCCGCGGAGTTCAATCTCGAAATCCCCGGCGCGCGGCGCTGCCCCGCAGAGTTCTGGGACGAGCAGGCACGCCATGCGCTAGCGGTCACCCAGATTCTGCTGGGTGAATAGCGGATAGACTGCGGGAACCCCTCCAGGGGCAGAGGCGGGAGGCGAGATGAAGGGCAAACTGCGGGCGGGTGTTGCTATCGCAACACTCGCCCCTACAGTTCAAGGGCAACAGCAGGCTTAGTGGAGTTCAGGGGATGCGCATAAAGTCGTGGACTTCTGACCAGGTGGGAGGTGGGGCAGAGGCGGGCTGGCTTATCTTCAGGGCAGCGGCCGCCGCGCCGAGGCGAGCCGCTTGAGGAGCCGGCATGCCGCGTAGATAGCCGGCAATCAAGCCGGCGTGAAACGAGTCGCCCGCCCCTACGTCATAAACCACCGGCACGGAATAGGCAGCTATCTCTGTCTGCTGCCCGTCACAACTGACCAACGCGCCTCGCTCGCCGCAGGTCGCCACAACCACGGACGGCCCCAGTTCACTAGCCCGCGCCAGAGCCTCGGAGAGATTTTCTGTTGCGAAGATGAGACGAGCCTCTTCCTCGTTCATCACGACCAGGTCGGCGGCGGCGATGGCCCGCTTCTGAATCGTGCGAATTGCGGGGAGCGGCTCGCGCCACGAACCCGGACGGTAGTTTACGGCATAGCAGACCGTGCGCCCCGCCTCGCGAGCAATCGCCGCGGCGTGGAGGGCGGCATCACGCAGCGGTTGGGCGCGGATGGTCGCTTCGGTGAAGTCCAACACCCTGGCCAGGAGGACCTCGGATTGGTTAACCTGATCAACAGTGAATGTGCCCATGGGATCGCTGAAGCGGGGAAAGCGATAGAAATAGAAACTCTTCTCGCCAGCCCGGTCAGCCCAGCAAAACGAAACCGGAGTCAACTGGCCGGGTACGGGCTTGATCAGTTCGGTGCTTATCCCGCACGCGCCCAGTCGAGCAACCAGCCAGCCGCCCAACTCGTCAGCTCCGACGCGGGACATAAATCCAACCTGCGCGCCCAGCGCGGCGAGAGCAACGGCGAAGTTGGCCGCGGCGCCCGAGGGCAGGGGTACGAACCGCTCGGCTTCCGCCAGGGGGCGGCCCGCTCGCCGGGGGGTGAGCTCCACCAGGGCTGAGCCGATGACGATGAGGTCAAGAGGGGCCTGGGCTGTGTTCTGCATTATTGGTTCCCTTTGTCTCGCGGTGCGAGACCGCCAGCCAAAGCTCGTGCGGCGGTGCCCTATTGCTTGCCAACACAGCACAGGAGAGGTCGAGGCCGCGCTCAAGAAGCCCGGG
>CAYNMY010000029.1:0-11015 GCA_964398275.1 uncultured Armatimonadia bacterium
GGCGCTCCGGCTGCAGGCACAGAGTATAGTTGGCCCTCATGGTGCGCCCGACATCGTTGGGATGGAACCGGAGCACCGCGCCACTGCCATGTTGGACGGCCTCGCCGGGGTCCAGGTCTCCGAGGCTGGTGTTGTGGCTCACGTCGAAATAGCCTCGCCCGACGACACTGACGCTGCCCTCGACGACTCGAAAGAAGTCAATGCCGTCCTTATCGTAGTCCTTGGCCAGGAGCTGGTGATTAGGGTTATTCGGGTCGAGCCACCACAGCACTTCGCCGTCAACGTAATGCACGGTGGGCTCGGTGTCGTCGTCGAGCCAGGCGTAGCTGATTTCAATTTTCTTGTAGATGGTAGCAATAGTACCCTGGGGGGTCAGCTTGCCGGCGATACCGTAGTCAACAGTGAAGTCGTCGTCCTCCTTGAGTGGCACAAGCTCGTAGACTTCCGTGATGGGATTGCCGCTGATAGTGGCCCACTCGGCCAGGCCCTGCTGGAAGATATGCACCGGGTAGAAGGCCTTGGCGCCGGGTGCGGGAATCGTGAAGCTCTCGCCGATGATCTGAACTATGTCGTCACGGGAGTTGGCGGGATTGATGCCAAAGTCGCCGCTGTCGGGATCGTCGGGCTTGCTGTTGGCATCAATCTCTTCGGGATCGTAGTAGCTGGACTGCGTGGTGTCGCCGCGGATGGCCAGGGGGAGATTGTCGGCGTTGCGCTTGAATTGCTCGATGATGCTCTCAAGCTGGCGGGCGCGCTCGGTGCGGGTTTCTTCCACCTCCAGGACTCCCAGCAACTTGGGGAAGCCCACGGCCAGCGCCCAAATACCCACCATCAGGATACCCATAGCCACCATTACTTCGACCAGGGTCATGCCTGTTGGGGTTGCCCGCGCAAACCGGCCGCCGTGGAGCTTTGCCGTAGAGTAGAGCAGTCTGTCGCCAGTAGTGTGCCTGGCGGCCGGTTCGCTGCGCGGGAATGAGTTATAAGATTGCGAGATAATCATTTCAGACCCTCCCGCTGCGGTCTGCGCTGTCATCTATATTGTACCCTGATCCGAGTTGATAAAAACGAGGCAGCTTAGGCTGGGCACGACCGCCGGCTATTTGTGCCCGGATAGCTATCAGAAGTTCTGGTGCACCCACCCCGCGACCGGGGTGGCGCCTGCCCAATCGGCGGGCACGCCCGTCTCTTCGGGGGCGCCCAGGGTGGTCCAATAACCGGTGCTGGTTTCTCCGGAGAGGCGCACGATCAGGTCGAGTTGGTGCTCCTCAGCCTCGACGAACTTGCCGTGATACGGGCAGTGAGTGACGATAGTGGTATCAGGCGCGTGTTTGTTCCTCAGCCGCGGGAAGTGCTTCCAGGAGAGGCCGGGCTTGTCCAGCCAATCAGGAATACCGTTAGCGCCGGACGCGCCGTCCTTGTCACAGGCGTCCATCCAGGCCTTGTCGGCGTCATAGGCGGGGTCGCTGACTTTGAGGTTTTCGGGCCAGACTGGCTTAGCCGTCTCGTAGCCGTTACTGTGACCGTGCGCCTTGCTGCAATCGTCCTCGCTGCAGTAGGCATAGCCGTAATAGTTGTACAGAATGCGGCGTGGCTCTTGCTGTGATGCGGAAAATGGCCTGAACTCCCACGTCTCGTTGTCGTCGTCAATATCGTCCCAGTCAATAATGCCGTTGTAGGAGCAGTAGAGGCGGTCGCGACACTCTTGAGCGTTCTTCAGGGCCTCGCGGTCGTCGGGGCAAATGAAGAGGTTGAGGTCCTCAATGTATTCGGGGTACAGATCGCTGAAGCCGCCGTGGTACTTGTCGGTGTCCGTATTATATTGGGGCGAGTCCGGATAGTGGCCATTGTCTTTGCGATATTGGTTCAGCTGGGTGACCAGTTGCATCATATTATTGCGGCATTTGACCTGGCGCGCCTTCTCACGGGCCGTGCTGAATACCGGAAACAACACCGCTACCAGGACACCGATGACGGAGATAACGACCAATAGTTCAATGAGGGTAAAGCCTCGGCGACCGCTCCACCGATGCATATTATGAGGGCCTCCTTGTAATGGCACAAATGGCGCGAACAACGACAGGAATCACATCCACACGAGGAATTATTCGCCGACGTTGCTCAATGACCTTTCTACCCGCAATAAACTGCCCTTAAACATTGAGACTTGAACGGGGCTTGTCCTCAGCGGTACCAGCTCAATAGCCAGAGGGTGGTCGGATCGGGGTACAGGAGCATAACAATGCCAGCCAGGGCCATCATTGGCCCGAAGGGGATATAATCGCCTCGCTGCTTTATCCGCAGCGCCAGAAGCAGCACGGAAACGGCGGCGCCGATGAGAATCGAGAGTAGGAAGTAGCTGAACAGGGCATAGCCGGGGCCCAGCACCGCCCCCATCGCGCCGGCCAGCTTGACATCGCCCATCCCCAGTGCCGGCTTGCGCAGTAGGGTCTCGAACAGCCAGCCAATGAAGAGGAATACGCCCCCGCCGACCAGCAGGCCAACGATCGAGTGTGGCAGATAAATGGTCAGGACATCCGGGCCGATTTGTTGGGTAAAGGCAAGCGCCTGGCCGAGCCCCTGGGCCCAGAGGTGGTAGATGTTGACACCGATTCCGAACAGCGCCACCACCACGCTGCACTGGTCAGGGATAATCATATGTTCCATATCAACGAAGAAGGTGACCAACAGGGCAGCGCAGGCGGCGAACAGGCCCGCCGCGTAGGGCGTGAATCCGTGCATCTGCCAGCAAACCACCGCCAGGACGCCGGTGACCGCTTCCACGGCCATATACCGGGCGCTGAACCGGGCCCCGCAGTGTCGGCAGCGCCCGCGCAGGATCAGGTAACTGAAGACCGGAATCAGGTCAATGAAGGTCAAGCGGGCCCCACAACTGTAGCAGTGAGAGGGGGGACTGACCAGAGACTCTCCCTGGGGCAGCCGGCAGATTACGACGTTAAGAAAGCTGCCGATACTGGCACCCAGCAGGAATGTCAGAATGCCAGTTATCCAGAGAACTTCCATCGGAGATGGCCGGCGCATGGCCGGGGGTAGACAGAATTACCCGCAGTCCAGTAGGCGGGTACGTCCCGTCCACTGGCGGAGCCTGCTATGCTCCCACGATGCTACGGAAAGATATCCGTGGCAGGCGTAGAGCTGCGGGTTGCCATTCCAGGTTGCTAGCTAGCTGGCCAACTGGTTAATGATCTCGACCAGCGGCAGGAACATCGAAACTACGATAAACCCGACGATCACACCGAGGAACACAATCAGCAGCGGCTCGATGGCTGCTGCCAGGCTGGATAGGGTGGCGTCCACTTCCGCCTCGTAGAAGTCCGCCACCTTCTCGAGCATGTCGTCGAGCTGGCCGGTTTCCTCGCCGATGCTTACCATCTGCACAACCATAGGCGGGAACTGGCGTGACGCCGCCAGCGGATCGGCGATGGTATCGCCTTGGCGGATATTTGCGCGGGCGGCCAGGACGGCATCGGAAATCATGTCGTTGCTGATGGTACCTGCAGTAGTCTCCATCGCCTGGAGGATCGGAACGCCGCTGCCCAGCAGGGTGCCCAGAGTGCGCGAGAAACGCGCGATGGCGATCTTGTGGATTAGACTGCCGAATACCGGCACCTTGAGGGCAAGCATATCGTAGTAGCGCTTGCCGGTCTTGGTCGCCTTAATGCGGTTGAAGGCCATAACCATGCCGATGACGATGAGTATCGCCATCCACCATTTCTGGGTGACGAACCTGCTGGCGCCCATCATAAATCGCGTCGGGCCGGGGAACTTTTCTTCTTCCAGGCCCAGGTCTTTGAATAGTTGAATGAACTGGGGCAGGATGTAGGTGGTCAGCATCAGGACGATACCGGCGGCGAAGATCAATACTATTACCGGATAAGTCATAGCTGACTTGACCTTACGGCGCAGTTCCATGTCCTTTTCGACGAAGGTCGCCAGGCGGCCGAGGGTTTCGTCCAGCACACCACCGACCTCCCCGGCGCGGACCAGACCAGTGGCTAACTGGGTGAAAACCGTGGGATACTTGTCCATCGCCCGACTAAGGCTGGCACCGCCTTCGATCTCGGTCTCGATTTCGCGGATAATC
This sequence comes from uncultured Armatimonadia bacterium, assembly GCA_964398275.1. Lineage (GTDB taxonomy): Bacteria > Armatimonadota > Zipacnadia > Zipacnadales > Zipacnadaceae > JALGTD01. The sequence goes on from CAYNMY010000029.1 coordinate 4,106, forward strand.
TGCTTGAGTCGGTAGCTGGAGGTCTGTTGCTCGAGAACGTCCAGACAGCGGATCAGGGAGACACCGGCGTTAATCATTGTGGCAAATTGGCGATAGAAGATAGTTAGGTCTCTGAGTTTGACCCGGCCCTGGAACAGGCTGATCTGGCCCATGCCCTTCGACTTGGCGCGGCTCACCGTTTTCTGCTCGCTGACCGAGCTTACGAGCAGGCCTTTGCCACGGAGCTCCTCGAGCAGAGCATCCTTGCTGGGCGCTTGTGCGGTCTCTTTGATTTTACGCCCGGTCTTATCGCGCGCGGTGTAGGCGAAGGTGGGCATACTTGCTCAGCTCCCAGAAGCGTTTACTGTCCCTACAGGCAGCCATACAATCTATAGTTTAGCTTACCCACTATTGTCAGTTCCTATACATCCGGTGCAGGGGCATAATGAGCAGCAGTTACCCCCCGGTGCCGCCGGCCAGCAGCTTCTCCAGCTCAGCCGGATTGTGGGCGCGGTTCATAGCGACCTCGAGGGTGATTATCCCTTGTTGGTGCAGGTCGCGCAGGGCCTGGTCCATAGTCTGCATACCTACATCCGCGCTGGTCTGGATGATCGAGGCCATCTGGAAGGCTTTGTTTTCGCGGATGAGGTTGCGGATAGCCGAAGTGGCAATCATCACCTCGACGGCGGCCACTCGCCCGGGCTGGCCTGCCCGGGGCAGAAGCTGCTGTGAGAGAATGCCTACGAGGTTATTGGAGAGCATCACGCGGATCTGTTCCTGTTGCGTTGGCGGGAAGACATCAATGGCCCGATCCACCGATTCGGCGGCGTTGTTGGTGTGCAGGGTGGCCAGAACCAGGTGGCCGGTTTCTGCGGCGGTGATGGCAAGCTGAATGGTTTCCAGATCACGCATCTCGCCGACTAGCAGTATGTCGGGGTCTTCGCGCAGCGCCGAGCGCAGCGCGTTGGCAAAGCTGTGGGTATCCTCGCCCACTTCGCGCTGGTTAATGATGCACTTGCGATGCTGGTGCAGATACTCAAGCGGGTCTTCGATGGTGATGATGTGTTCGGCCCGTTCCCGGTTGATCTTGTCAATGAGCGCGGCCTGAGTGGTGGACTTGCCGCTACCGGTGGGGCCGGTAGTCAGCAGCAGGCCGCGCCGACGCTCGGCCAACTCCTCAACGATCGGCGGGAGGCCCAACTGCTTGATGGTAGGGATCTGGGTGGGAATGAGCCGGAACGCCGCGGCAACATTGCCCCGGTCGCGGAAGACATTGACGCGGAAACGAGCGATCTTGCGCATCGCGTACGAGCAGTCCAGCTCCAGTTGCGTCTCGAAGCGCTGAATCTGGTCGTCTGAGAGGAAGTCGTAGATAATGCGCTGAACGATAGGCGGCGTAAACGTTTCGTAGCGCGCCAACTTCAACTCGCCATCAATTCTCAGCACCGGCGGGAGCCCTACGGCAACATGCAGGTCCGAGGCATTGTTCTCCACGACCAGCTCGAGGAGCTCATCAATGTGGACGGTTTCGATCAGTTTGCGTTGCGGCTTCTTGGCGGCTATTGCCGCCGAGGTTTGTTCAGCCATTAGAGAGTCTCCATGAGCGGAGGTTGGCGAGTGAATACGGGGAGCTGATTACGCCCAGGCGCCGGCGGTAGCGACGACCCGGGTGACCTCCTCAACCGTGGTAACACCCCTGAGTACCTTGGTCATGCCGTCGTCCCGCATGGACGTCATCCCCGCGGCGGTGGCTGCTTCGCGGATCTGGCCGGAGGAGGCACGGCGGACGATGAGCTCGGCGATCTCTTCCGTCATTTCCATGAGCTCGAACAGACCGATGCGGCTGCGATAGCCCGTGCCCCGGCAAGCGTCGCAGCCTCGGCCGTGATAGAACACAACATCTTTGTTCTCCGGGTCATTGGGGTCAAAGCCCAGGCCCAGGAGCACATCTCGCCGCGGCTCGTAAACTTCCTTGCACTGCTTGCAAATCTGGCGGGCCAGGCGCTGCGAGATCGAGGCGATAACCGAAGACGAGATCAGGAACGGCTCCACACCCATATCCACCATCCGGGTTACCGTGGACGGAGCATCGTTGGTGTGGAGGGTACTGAGCACCAAGTGGCCGGTCAGCGCTGCCTGGATGGCGATTTCGGAGGTCTCCAGGTCACGGATCTCACCGACCAGGATGATGTCGGGGTCCTGGCGCAGGAAGTACTTCAGCGCGACCGCGAAGGTCAGGCCGGCTTTGCGGTTGACGTGTACCTGGCTCAAGCCGTCCAATTGGTACTCGACGGGGTCTTCAATAGTGATAATGTTTCTTTCCACCGAGTTGAGGTTAGTCAAGATATTGTATTGCGTGGTGGTCTTGCCGCTGCCGGTCGGACCGGTAGATAGCAACATACCGTTGGGCTGCTGAATGAGCCGGTGTACCTGCGTAAGTATCTCGGGTTCGAAGCCGAGCTGGTCCAGGCCGATCTGGATCGACTGCTTGTCCAGGATGCGCATGACCGACTTCTCGCCCAGCGTGGTGGGAATAATCGAGACGCGCAGGTCGTAGTCCTGGCCGGAGTGGCGGACGTGAATACGACCGTCCTGAGGCACTCGGCGCTCGGCAATATTCATATCGGACATAATCTTGATACGAGAGATAAGCGGCGCGTGGACGTACTTGGGCACCTGCATGATGTCGTACAGTATGCCGTCAATCCGATAGCGGATGCGGACCCTGTTCTGATATGGTTCGACGTGAATGTCGCTGGCTTGCTCCTGAATCGCGCGCTGGATAAGGACCTTGGCGATCTTGATAATGGGCGCCTCATCGGCGATGTCAGAGATGCGGTCGGTGTCGATGCGTTCTTCATCCTCAATCTCCTCGGCACCGGCACCCAGGATCCCCGAATCACGGACCGATTCTGTCAGGCTTTCCATATCAACTCCGGCTAAGGTTGGCCCGGTGCTCCCTCCAGCCAGAGGGGCGGCCGCTTCAGGCGCGCCCGCGTAGGTCTTTTCGATTGCCCGCTCGATTTCTGTCGGATCAGCCAGGAGCGGTTCGATCTGCGTCTGCAGATGCCGTTTGAGGTCATCGCCGGCGATAACGTCGTCGGGATCGGCCATCGCCACCCGGATGGTTCCCTCCCCGCGGCCAATGGGAATGGCTCGGTACCGTTCGGCCAGATCCCGGGGCAGGAGCAGGGCCACAGCGATATCAGTATCCTTGCCGGCCAGATCGTAAAACTCGATGCCCAGTTCCTCGGCGGCGGTCTCGTAGAGGACCTGGCGATCTACCAGCCCCAGGTCAGCCAGCACGTCGCGCAGCGGCTGCGTTGTCTCTTGCTCGGTTTCCTCAGCTTGTTGGAGTTGCTCTTTGGTGAGCAGACCCTTTTCGATTAGTATTTCACCAAGCGATTTGCCACGGCGGGGGCGTCGCATACTGTGACCACCTCGGCTGCCCACTAGTGGACGGAGATTAAACGATTATGACGCCTCGACAGCAAAACTCGTCACTATTATATGGTCGGAGGCGGCTTGTGTCAACCCTTTCAGTTCGCTCAAACACCACAATCGGCTGAAAAGTCATGGTGGCCGCCGATTGGTCGGCGGCAGCTGCTACCCCAGCGGGGCCGATCTACTCGCGCTGGCGGGCGCGCTGCCGGCGAACTACGAGCCAGAGCAGTATCAGCAGCGGCAGCCAGACGATGCAGCCGTCTATGATGATGTAGATCAGGGCGGTCAGGATCCCGCGCAGCGAGCTGACCAGCAGGCGCAAGGCGCTGCGCAGGTGATACATCACGTCGTAGGGCCCGGCCGGTGCGACGACCGCTGTGCCGATCTCCTGGAGGCTGACCGTAATTGTGGAGTAGGAAACTCGGTTCTTGAGGTAGCGCAGGCGGCCCTCGGCCTGCTCGATCTCGCCGCGCCGGCTGGCCAGCTCCCGCTCGATCTCCAGCAGGTCGGCGAGCTTGCCCGATCGCTGAAGCATCTTTTCCAGCCGTTCTTCGGCTATCCGCAGCGTCTTGAGCCGCGCCTCCAGGTCCAGGAACTCCTCGGTCACGTCCTGGGCCTCGATACTTTCCTTCTTCACCTGGCCGAGCTGCCGGATACGGCCGAGAACCTCTTCGAAGCGCTGGACCGGCAGCCGGATGGTGATCGTCACATATTCCTGGCCGGCTTCGCCGACCCAGGAGTTGGTGTCCGAGACGTATCCGCCGACTTCCTTGGCTAGTGCTTCCACCTTGTGGCGGGCCGCGGAGGTGCTCCTGGTCTCCACCGTCAGGCCAGCCTTGTAGATAATCTGCGGCGTGGTGAACGTGGCGGCCTCGGCGGCGCTCATTGACAGCGGTGACTTCGCTGCATCAACACTCTCTTTGCGTGCCGACGCGGCTTCGTATTCAATAGCTTCTTCGGCCAGGTCCGGAGCAGGCGCCGATTTGCTCTCGTAGCCGAGCCCAGGAGCGGCAGCACGCTTGCCGCACGAGCTGCACAGCACCAGGGCGAACAGCGTCGCTCCGAGCATAATTCTCAGCAGCCACGGTTTGCTTCGGATTGCCATGACAACTCACCTCCGGATCAGACTACGGCGGTAAAGGCCGACGGCGAGTCGGCCTCAGATGTTTGACCGGACGGCGCTCGGAATTGTTCCTGCCCGGGCCTTTGCATTATGTACATTGGAGGGCCGGGCCTTAAGGCAGGAACTCTACGATCGTGGGCTCCGACTCCTCGCCCCGGGGGTTCCTGGCGGTGCAACTGATAGTGTATTTGACCTGCTTGGCCTTAAGCTCCAGTTGAAGCGAAATCGGCTCAGTCTGAAAGTGCCCGGCCTCGTCGGCGGTCACTCGCGCTTCAGCAAGCTGCCCGGCCACCGGCAGGATCCACACCTTGCCCTCCCACTCGACGATGCACGTGACCTCGGCCAAAGGTTGGGTGGTGCCCTCGATGACCACTTGCTCACCGACATGCGCGCCCGCAATTGGGCTGGTCAGTTGAGGTTGGAGCAGGCGTGCGGGACCGAAGCGGATGGGACTGGGCGCTTCGGCGGTCAGGTCGTGACCGTCGGCAGTCTGCAGGCGCAGCGTGAGCGTCTCTTGCCGATCTTCATCCATTTCCGGGGCGACAAACGTGCCCTGGTAGGTCCCGGGCTGATCGGCGAGTTCCTCTATCGTTATGCCCTGCTGCCACTCGCCCAGGTCGAAGGTGGCCTGGCCACCGGGAGGACCGGTAGCAGTCACCGTGAACTCGTCGCCGGCAGTGAGCACCACGCCCACGGCATCGTGACTGACCGAGGCGGCGGCCGGGGCCTGCTCGGCGCCCACCACGAAGAAGGCGCGCGAGGGGCTTACGTGGGTGCCCGCCAGGTCGTATGCGTCAACGGTCACTACGATACGCGCCCGGGGCAGAGGCAGCGCGACCGCCACGGTCAGCAGTTGGCCCTGGCGGGTGATTTCCAGGGGATGATCCTGAGCGCCGGCACGTATCGAGACCGTGGAGCGCTCGAGGTCTACCCCAGAACTGTTCTCGTCTGTGATCAATACGGCGATGCTGGGCTGCTGGTTCGTGGTGCGCTCATCCTGCTGGGGGCCGAAGATCTGCACCTCCGGCGGTACAGTGTCAACGGTGATCGGCTCAGCCGACTGGGCGGGATCGGCAGCTTGGGGGCCCTTCGCCAGATGGCCTACGAGGGGAACGCCCAGCGCATTGATATTGGCTGGTATGTGGTAGGCAGCGTCATAGCGACCGGGCCGGTGGCGGGATTCGTTCATTGGTATGTCCGTGAGCACGTCGCCGATACTAAACCTGGCGGCCCCGCCGGGAGTCCCTTCGAGCGTTACGCGCAGCACGTCGCCGTCTTTGAGGGGCTGGTCGGCATCGTGGTAGAACTGGTCAATGACCGGTTTTTGCGGCCCAGCGGGGGGTGGTGGCTCCTGGGGCGGTTGCTCCGGCTGGCGGAGCACAATCTTGAAGACATTATTGGTGCCCGGGGTTATGTGCGCCACCACCCGGTCCCCGTTGCTCAGGTCGGCATAGCGCCACGCCTGCCCCTCACTGGTGACGACTTCGACCTGCGGCTGGACCTGCAGCAGATCAGCCGGGTGGCTGTCGAGCAGGAGCTGATTGGGCACCTTGGCCAGAATGTTACCCTCGATGGTCTGGTAACTAGCGCGAACGATGAAGGCGTTGTTGCGACCATCGTGGGTGACCTGTACCTGGTCGCCGGCATGCAGCTCGCCCAGCGGCACCTGCTGGTTATTGCGCAGGACCATGGTGCCAGCGGCGACGGTGAATATCTGAATCTGCTCGTCAACTACTGCGGCCAGTTGATTCTGCATAACCGCAGAGACCACTCCCGTGACCGTCCCGGGCTGGGGTTGGGGCTCTGGTGGTGGCGGAGGTTGGGGTGGGGTAGGCGGCTGTGGTGGTGGGGCCTCCTCCAGCGGGGGGAGGCTGATCGTCACCGTCTGGGTGGGGCCGTGCCAGCCCACGTCAGCCCCGAAGGCCTCCGCCGGGAAGCGCACCGGCATATAGGTACTACCGCCGAGGAGCTGTGGCGGTACATCCAGCATCACGGACCGATCGTTGATGGAGGCGATATTGCTGTTGATGGTCATTCGCACGGTGACGTCCCCGCGGATGCCGATGGCGGTGCGGGTCGCCGCCTCCCATTTCACTTCCGCCCCCAGTGCCTCAAAGACCACGCGCATCGGCAGCATTACCCGCCCCTGGCGCTGAACCGGCGGCGGATACGGGGGTAGCGGCTGGTCGTTGACAATGACGGTGATGGCCAGTGCTGCTGTCGGTAGCAGCAGGGCGAGGGCAACTCCGAGCAAGATGCACAGACGCGATGATTTCATAGCTTATCCTCCTGATGTCTATGGTAGCCCCTGCACCTGACTGGCAGTTGTGTGCGCCAGCCGACCTGTCAGTTTCCTGCAAGAAC
>CAYNMY010000030.1:0-10879 GCA_964398275.1 uncultured Armatimonadia bacterium
TGTGTACCAGATGGGGGAAGCAGGCTGGGCCGGCTTCGTGTATGACCGCTACAGTGAGGACGTCAAGTGGAGCTGGACTTTCCCGCCACCGGGTGGTACAGGAGCCGGCACGTTCAAGTCCGAGGAAATCGCCGTTGGTGTCTCCCGGCAAGTGTCGGATAAGGTGTTGGCTGCCATTGAATGGCAGCAGGTGACCACCGAGGGTATGGGGTTGCGAAACGGCGAGTCGGGGATTCGGCTCGGCGCCGAGGTCGCAGCCAGCGAAAGCTGGGCGTTGCGTGGCGGCTGGAATGATGGTGCCCTTTCGTTGGGGGCGGGCTGGACGGGAGATAAGTGGTCGTTCGAATATGCGTATGTCCGGGACTGGAACGACGAGGCGCTGGGAAATGTCCTGGCCGGGTCGGATACGCACCAGCTCGGCTTCAGACGTTGCTGGTAGTCAATACAATTATCTCTGTGCGCCAGCTGGCGGGTAGAGGCTGGTACTAACTTTCCTCAATGGGGGACGAGCGCAATATGGCTTGGTCGCCGGACAACCCTCGGCAGAGGGTTGTTATTACGGGGCTGGGAGTTGTAGCCCCGAATGGAATTGGCAAGGAGACTTTCTGGCAGGCACTCATTGCAGGCCGGTCGGGCATTGATTGGATAACCTCTTTTGATACTTCCGGTCTGTACTGCCGCATAGCCGGCCAGGTCAAAGACTTCGATGCCAGGGATTATATGAGCAAGCGGGGCGTGCGCATGGCCGGCCGCTTCGCCCACTTCTCAGTGGCAGCCAGTCGGCTGGCTGTGGAGGATGCCGGTCTGGAGCCGAGCAGAGTTGACCCCTACCGGATGGGCGCGATCTTCGGGACCAGCCTGGCCGGAGTGGGGAACATTTCCGACGATATGTACCATCGGTTCGAGACGCAAGGACCAGACGGCATCGTGCCGTCAATGGCCACGGAGATGGCGGCGCATGCAGCCACCAGCCACGTCTTCATCGAACTGGGCTTCAAGGGACCTAACTCGACCTCAGCAGCGGGATGCGTGGCCAGTCTTGACTCGATTGCGGTTGCCTGCGATGTGCTGCGCGCCGGTCAAGCTGATGTGATGATCGCCGGCGGGACGGAAGCCTGTATTAGCCCGGGGGTTATGGCCCTGCTGTGCAAACAGCGGGTGTTGACTCACCATAACAGTCACCCCGGCGAGGCCTCGCGCCCCTACGACCTCACGCGCGACGGGTTGGTGCTCAGCGAAGGCGGCGGTGCGGTGATACTGGAGACGCTCGAACATGCCCGGGAACGGGGCGCGACCATCTATGCCGAGGTCCGGGGGTATAGCTCGGCGACTGAGGCCAAGCGGATGATCGCGGCGGAGCAGAGCGGTGATGAGCTGGCGTATGCGTTTGAAACTGCTTTGCTATCCGGCAGGGTTGCAGCCGAGCAAATAGACTATGTCTGTGCTCACGGCATCGGCACCCGTGAATACGACATCGCCGATACCAATGCTATAAAGAAGGTGCTGGGCGAGAGGGCTCATAACGTGCCGGTTAGCTCGATAAAGTCCATCATCGGTCAGTCCTTTGCGGCGGGCGGAGCGTTCCAGGTTGTCAGCTCCTGCATGACCCTGACCACCGGCATCATTCCGCCAACCATCAACTACCGGGTTCCTGATCCGGCATGCGACCTTGATTACGTGCCCAACCAGGCTCGGCGCGCCCGTGTGGATATGGTAATGACTAATTCGCACAGTTTCGGTGGCACCCACGCGGCGTTGATACTGGGTAGATGCGCCAACTGAACCGGCTTCCGAGGAGATAGTGGAGTAAGTGGACCGCGTGGCGCTACTGACAATATCGGCCCTTTCCTTCGGCCTCGGCATAGCCGTCTACCGCCGTACGCCTGACCGGGTCTGGAATAAGCTGTATGTGGTTCACGCCGTAGCGGTCAGCGCTTGGGTCTTCGCCAACTATATGATTCAATCGGCTACTACGGTGGCAGCCGCCGAGTTGTGGGTCCGCGTCGCCCATATTCCCGCGGCAATCGTCATCTCGATGTGCATTGACTTCGTCTGGGTCTTCCCCGAGCGTATTGATTTTGCTTCCTGGCGGCAGCGGGTTATCTTGTATACCATTGGGCTGCTCTTCGCTATGGTTGGCTTTAGCCCCGAGCTGTATTCCAGCATTGAGCTGACCCCCGCCACGGTCCTGGTTCACTACCGCTGGCCGTTTGCTGTCTTTGGCGTCTTCACGGTCTTCACCCTGGGTGCGGCCGACTGGATCTTGCTGCGGAAGAGGTCCAGGTTGACCGGCCTGCAGCGTGTGCAGGTCAACTACGTTCTGCTGGGCTGGCTGATCACGCAGGCATTTGCAATCCTCACCATGGTCCTGTTGCCGGTGATCTGGAAGAATAGCGACTTCATGAGGTGGGGTTCTGCCTCGTATTTCTTCGTCATTGCTGCAATGGCTTATGCTATTGCCAAGCAGCGCCTCCTCGACTTGCGCGTGGCCCTCCGGCGCGGCGCAGCTTACCTGCTCGCGGCGGTGATAGTGGTACTGGTCGCCTTCTTCGTCCTAAGCGTTGTGCATCAGCTTTTGGGCATTGCCAGCATCTATAACGTGGCCCTGGCCTACTTGCTGGCCGGCATATTCATGGGCTTCCTGGTCGTCCCTCTGCTGCCCCTGGTCACTGCCATGCTGGAGCGGACCATCTCGAGCGAAGAGCAGTTGCAGGAACTTTTCAGTGTCGGCTCCGCGGCGATCCTGCGGACACTGGACATTAACGAGTTGCTGCGGCTTTCAGCCCGAGCGATATTCGATATGCTCCATGCCACGGGCGTGAGTATTCTTCTGCGTGATGAAGCCACCGGTGATTACGTCCGCCGCGCCAGTAAGCCTGCTAGCGATGACCAGAGCTTGCTACCTGATCCGAGCATGCTTTCGAAGTATCACATTGTGGTCCGGGCCGTTGCCCAGGCTCGTGGTGTGGTCACTCGCGACGAGATATTCCGCTTCCGCTCCTTGGCCAAAGCTCGGCCGCTGGCCGAAACGATGTCACAGTTGCGGGTGGAGATGGTCGCCCCGTTGAAGTGGGAGGATGAGCTGGTCGGCTTGGTGTGCATAGGTCCCAAGATGTCTGAAGAGATGTACCAGCCTGAAGAGATTGAGCGATTACGCAGTATGATGCCCTTGATATCGCTGGCTATGCAAAACGCCAACCTGTATGCCGAAATGGTCGGCATGAAGGAGTACAGCGAGGCGATTCTGCGGGAGATGGAAAGCGGCGTGATCGCCGTCGATGCCACGGGAGATGTCTTCCTGTACAATTCAGCGGCGGAGCGGATCATTGGCCTGAGCCGCGACGAGGTGCTCCAGAAGGGACTGGAAGTGCTGCCCACTAGTGTTGCCCAATGCCTGCGGCGGGCGATCGAGGTCGGCGAAGTTGGTTCGGAAGACCGATTCGATCTGTGCCGTCCGGACGGGCAGCGCATTCCGGTGGCCTGCTCTACTTCGGCGCTGACCAGTACGTCGGCGCAGACTGGTGGGGCCGTGGCGGTCATCCACGACCTAACGGTGATCCAGCAGCTCGAGCACGAGCGCCAGGAGGCCGAGCGGTTGGGCTTGATGCGCGTACTTACCGCCGGTATGGCGCACGAGATTCGCAATCCCCTGGTGGCTATCCGCACCTTCGCCGAACTGCTGCCCACGCGAATAGACGACGAAGAGTTCCGGTCCACCTTCCTGGAGACCGCTACCGACGAAATCGAACGGATTGATCAACTGGTCAGACAACTGATGATGCTGTCAAAACCTGCGAATGCCGTGGCCGAGCCGGTAGATGTGGATCGGGTCTGTAAAGCGGTTGTCCGCTCGGCCTCGGCTCAAGCCGAATCCAGGCAGGTTGAGCTGACCGCAAAGCTCGGAGGTATCTGCCAGCGGCCGATCGGTGACGAAGGCCGGCTGCACCAGGCCGTGGTGAATCTGGTCAACAATGCTCTGCAAGCCGAATCGGCGGGCGGCAGGGTAGAGGTAATCACCGAAGAGGTCAGTGGCGTGAACGGTAACGGGGTCCTAATCCGCGTGTACAATTCGAGCAGTTACATTCCTTCGGGAAAAGTTGACGAAATCTTCAAACCGTTCTATACTGAGAAACCTGAGGGCACCGGATTGGGACTGGCCATCTGCCAGACTATCATTGAAGAGCATAACGGAAAGATACGGGTCCGTTCTGAGCCGGGCTACGGTACGGAGTTCGTTGTCGAGCTGTCAGTGCAGAGCAGCGACCACTTGGTGAAGGTAGAAACATAGCAAAATGATCACTGCGCTTGCTTTCAATCTGAGTCCCTACTGGGCGGAGCAGGTCCGGGGCCATCTGGAAAATGAGGCCGCAGTTCTCACGCCCCAGGCCAGTGATTTGCTCGAGTTCGCGCGGACGGTCCGGGTTTCGCTGGTCGTGTTTGGTATGGAAACGCTGACCGACGAAGCAGTGGCCAACTACCGCAGACTCGGCGAAGAGGCCGGCCAGGCTGTCTTCGTCTGCCTGGCGCCTCACCGCATTATTGAGCAGATTCGCACGCAGAATATACTTGCTGCCGATTTCTGGCTGCGACCCGAGAACGGTCCGGCAGACCTCGTCGAGGTGCTGCGTCAGGCAATCACCCAGGCCTCACTGACTGCCCGGGCTGACCAGCCCCGCGGCGCGGGACCCGGACAACCCTTCACTGTCACCGCCGATCGGCCTCAGCCGGCGGATACTATGCCGGTCAGCAAGGCTTTCGAGCGGCTGATGAGCGGGCTGACTGGGGGATTTGACCGGGATCGGCTGCTCCAGACCTACCTCGACTCCGTGCTCGAACTGGTTCGGTGCAGCACCTACTGTCTGCTGACGTGGGACGAAGAGCGGGACCGCTACACAGTTTACCAAGCGTACGGTCTGCGCCCGGAGATAACGACCGACGGACGGTTAAGAACGGCTGACGCCCTCCCCACCTGGTACCGCCGCAACCACCGGGTGTTGACCCGAGACGAACTGGGCCACTGGCCTGATGTGGGGACAGCCGGCGAGATGGCCGGCGAAATGGAGTTCTTTTCCGCACGGGTAGTTGTGCCGCTGATGATCCACGGCAGGCTTACCGCGCTGCTGATGCTCGGTGAGCAGGCCATTGGCAGTTCCTATTCGCCCGCACAGCTCGAGACGTTGTTCCTGCTGGCGAGCTATGTGGTGCTGGCTCTGACCGACTTCGAATTGCACCAGGAGCTGCAGCGGAGCAAGGCTTACACCGAGCGCATTCTGCTCAACATGAGCACCGGGGTTATCACCATTGATGCGGATCAGCGCATCAGTGTGTGCAATCCGCATGCGGCTGAGGTGCTGGGGGTTGAGCCTGCCCAGATGGAGGGCGCGGACCTGCGGGCGTTGCCCTCTCCGCTGGGCGACTATCTGTACGCGGCGCTGACGGTACCCGAGGAGGTGGTCAGCGGCCAGGACATCACGATCTGGAATGGCAAGCTGACACTGCGGGTGGCCACGTCGGCGCTGCTGGATGACGAGGGGACGCCCATCGGCGCCGTTCTTCTGATGGAAGATATGACCGCTGAAGTGGACCTGGCCAAGGAACGGCATCGCCGGGAGCGGATGAAGATCCTCAGCGGCATTGTCGGTCGCCTGGTGCACGAAATCAGGACTCCACTGACCGCGATTCGCACCTACGCTGAGTTGATGGGCGACGCTGGCGGCGACGGCGATCTGGCGCAGTTCTGGCGAAACACCGTCACTCCGGAGATCCAGAGACTCGACGAATTGGCCCGCGACCTGGTGCTGGTCGTTCAGCAGCCGGAGCCTGATTTTGAGCTGGCGCAGATCGCCGATCTGGTCCACCAGGCCGTGAGCAAGCTCCGGGAGACGCGTGATGTTCACGATTCGTTGATCAGGCTGCAGGTCGCCGAGGACATTCCCCGCGTGGTTGTGGACCCCGAGGCGATGGTGGATGCGATCTTCTACCTGCTGCGGCATTTGTACGGCTCCGGCGGCATGCCGGTGCACGTTGATATTGCTACCGCCACAACCGATCAGGGCGAGAGTGTCGTGGTCAAGATGCGGCGACCTATCAGCTCGGAGAAGGAATTGGTGCTCGAGGAGTTCTTTGATCCTGTGGCAGCGCTGCAGCGCGAACAAGCCGACCTGGGGCCGGCGATCAGTCGCAAGATCATCGAGAATCAGCAGGGCAAGGTGAAAGCCGACTACAGGGGCGGCAACCTGGAGATAGAGGTTACTTTCCCGGCAGCGGCTATGCACCATACCGCGGTGCAGTAGGAAGTGAGGCCGATGGCTGGCGCTGATATCCTGGTAATTGATGACCAAGTCGGGCCGCGCGATTCCATCCGGATGATCCTCAAAGGCGGCCACCAAGTCCGCACTGCGGCCAGTGGTCCCGAGGGGCTGGAGTTGATTCGCGAGCAGAAGCCGGACCTGGTCTTCCTCGACATCAGGATGCCGGGTATGGACGGGATCGAAGTGATGCGGCGTATTAGGGAGTTGGACCCGGACATCGAGGTGGCCATAATCACCGCCTATGCCGCGGTGGGGAGTGCCCAGGAAGCGGTCCGCTGTGGCGCCTTGGACTACTTGACTAAGCCTTTTGGCGTCAAGGAAGTGCTCGCCGTAGTGGATCGGGCCATAGAACGCCGGCAGAAGCGAGTCGAGCAGGAGGCTATGTTAGCCCAGCTGCAGCAGATCAGTGGGACGCTGGCCCGCCGGCTGGGCGAGTTGAGTAAACAGTCGGGCGACAGCGACCAGGGCGCGCTGTACCAGCAGTTGGCGTCGGCCCATACCTCGATAGAGGACCAACTCGGCAATGTCGGTCGGCTCAGCGCCATCGGCGAAATAGCCGCCGAAGTGGCACATGATGTCAATAACTTCCTGTCGGCTATGCTGCTGAGAATTGAAGTGCTGTTGATGAAGACGCGGGATTCCGAGCAAATATCTGCTGAGGAGATAGCCGGGGCTCTGCGCGAGATGGAAGGGGTTGTCCGGGATAGCGTCAATACGGTAGAGCGCATTGCCAGTGTTTCCAAGTCCGATCCGTTCGATCCGAATGAGCGGGTGCAGGTAAACGACATCGTAAAGAGCGCGGCCAACCTCAGTCTCGGCCGGGCCCAGCGGCATCGTGTCGAGCAGATTATCTGGGAGTTGCAGGACCTTCCCGAGGTCATCGGGAACACCACCGCCCTGCGTACAGTCTTTGTGAATCTGTTCATCAATGCCTGGCAAGCGATGGAAGAGGGCGGTGAGATCCGGGTGAGGAGCTACGCCGACGGCGGCAAGCTAGTCGTCGAGTTGCATGACACCGGCTCGGGCATGTCCCCGGAGGTCCTCGACAGGAGTACCGAGCCGTTCTTCACCACCAAGCAGGCAGGTACCGGGCTGGGCCTGAGCATTGCCCGGAAAGTCATTGACCGTCACGGCGGCAGCGTGGTCTTCGACAGCGTGCTGGGGCGGGGCACTACCGTCACCGTGTACCTGCCAGTTGACGGCGCCGGGTCAGGAGCCGGTGACTCGTCGTTGGCCCCGGACGTGATGCTGATTGACGATGACGAGGGGCTGATCAATTCCCTGCGCAGCCTCCTCGAAGCCCAGGGCCTGGCGGTCAGCTCGGCCACCTCCGGGGTGGGCGCGCTTGCTCAGTTCGAGAGCTGTCTGAAACAGCATAATCAGGCCCCCCGCGTTGTGGTAGTTGACCTGCGAATGTCTGACCTGACTGGGACCGACATCGCCAAGCGCATGAAGCAGCTTGCTCCCGATACGCGCATTGTGTTACTGAGCGCTTACCTCAAAGAGGAGCCAGAAGCGGGCACTTCACCGGACATTGACGTTGTCATGACCAAGCCCTTCGACCCGGATGAGCTGCTCAGGCACATCGCCAATCTGACCGGAGCGGCTGCTGGCAGTCCCTCGCGAAGCTGAGCGTGCCTAAGCGCCGCTCCCGCGCTTTACTATCCCCTCGTTGGCTTGCGCCACCATCTGCCCCATAGCACCAGCGTCACCGGTGGCACACCACAGCCGGGCCCGATCGCGCAACTGGCGCGGCGTCATCTCCGCACACCTGGCAATCAGGGCCATATCGTCGGGTACGTTGGTGAGCAGTCCGGCCTGCTCCAGTGCGCCCGTGAACTGCATGGTCAGCGCCGTAAACTCGTAGAATGACATCCCGTTGATCTTGTAAGGCAGCGGATCCCAGAAGGGGGGCGGGAAGAGCAGCTTTATCTTGTAGTCCAGCCCCTCGAGCAGTGCGGCCGGCTTGTCCACCTCAAAGTTATACCGGCGCGGTTCCTCCATCCACGGCGTACCGGGCAGCAGGCCGGGAAATTGCACCGGCACGGCATCCGGCTGCAGGTCAATGATGAAATCGAGGCTCCGCTGGATCGTCTCTTCGGTGTCGAAGGGTAGGGGAACGATCATGCTGGTCGCCACGAACAGGCCAGCCTGCTGCGCCGCCTGTACTGTCTGTTTCACGCGGGCCAGGTCCAGGCCCTTACCCACCGCTTTATCCAGGACCTCCTGGCAGCCGGACTCGATCCCAAAGAAGATGGCGTGAAGCCCGGAGCGGGCCATCACATCGAAGTGTTCGGGATCGGCGCTGGCAAAATGCCCGAAGCAGGCGTATTGCACTTCCAGTCCCCGCTGCAGGATCTCCTGAGCGACCTCGTACATCAGACTGCCCGGTGTGGAGGAACCGGCGAAGCGGAAGGCCGATATGCCGTACTGATTGATCATTTGCTCCATGCGGTCAACCAGCAGCTTCGGCGAGGCCGTGCGCAGGCGGGGGCCGCTTTCCACCGGATGCGTGCAGAAGCCGCAGCGGAATGGACAGCCCCGGCTGTCGTCGAGCACGATTATCTTGATCTTCTCCTCGCCGGCCATCGCCGGGTATATCTCGGGATCGTAAACCGGAGTTGGCAGCTCATTCAGGTCCAGCCATTCCTCGCGGGGAACTTCGCGGACCTGTCCGTCATCGGCGTAGATGATAGCGGGAATCTGCGCCAAGTCTCGCTGACCGGTGGCGTGCTGCGCCAGCTCCAGCATCGTCGCCTCCGCCTCGCCGTGGGCGATTGCCTCAAAGACGGTGGTGCGCTGGTAGATTACCTCTCGGAACCAGGAAGCCTGCGGGCCGCCGGCGTAGATGTGCAAATCCGGGTACTCGTTGCGCAGCATCTCGGCCAGGACCACGCTACCCGAGAAGCCGTCACCGTTCCACAGCTTGAAGCCAACGAAGTCGGGCGCGAATCGGTCAACTTCCTCGATCAGCTCCTGGCCAATCCGGCGCAGTTCGGCCTCCTGGTGGGCTTCTAGTTGCGCCGCCACCTGCTGAAGCTGCCTCATCTGCTCAGGCTGCGGCGGGCCGCCGCCCCCTCCCAGCAACTCCTGAGCGCCCGGCTTGAGCAAGGCAGCTAGCGACTCGGGGAATAGCCGGCGCATCGTCGCAACCGTTCCGTAGTCCACAATCCGGGCCTCATGGCCGGCTGCCAGCAGCGCCCCGGCCAGGTTGGCCAGGCCGTTGTCGGGGGTGAGGCTGCTGGGTGTGTAGGGATATCCGGCGTAACTTACCAAAAGACCGCGAGCCATACCTGTGAAACCTCCTTCCTCAGCAGGTTCGCCATCCACTTCCGTCATTCCTTGTGAGCCTGAACTATGCACCAAACAACAAGGAGATGCCGTGCCAGACAGGGAATTGTCTGCTCAACAACAAACATCAAGTGAGGTATGCGAAAATGCCCGAAGACCAAATGACGCCGAAAGAGCGATGGCTGGCGGTACTCAATCGGGAGCCGACTGATCGGGTGCCCACCGACTACTGGGCAACGAGCGAAGCTACGGCCAAGCTCAAGGAATACTTGCGGTGTGAGACGAACGACGAGATCTACGACCGGCTGCACATTGACCGGGTCATTACCGTGGGGGGCCGGTATGTCGGCCCGGAACTGGCTGAGAACGAAGATGTATTCGGTTGTCGCTCCCGGGAGGTGGCATACGCTACGGGAGTATACCACGAGTGTGTGTACCAGCCCCTGGCCGAGTTCACATCGCCCGCGGAGATCGAGCGCCATTATCGTTGGCCACAGCCGGACTGGTGGGACTACTCACACCTGCCCAAGGAGGTTGCTGGCAAAGACGACTACCCTATCAAGGGTGGCGGCTCTGAGCCGTTCCTGCGCTACTGCAAGCTGCGCGGCCTCGAGCAGGGCTTTATGGATCTGGTCACCAATCCGGATATGGTCCACTACTGCCTCGATGTTCTCTTCGAACTGGCCTATGAGGACACGCGGCGCATCTACGAAGCTATTCCCGGCCAGGTTATGATCACATACGTGGCTGAGGACCTCGGTTCCCAGGAGGGCCTGCTGTTTTCGCTGCGGCACATCCGCGAGTTTCTCATCCCCCGGATGCAGCGGATGATGGACCTGGCCCATGAAAACGGCGCTTATGTTTTCCACCACAGTGACGGCGCCATCCGCGATGTCATTCCTGATATGATCGAAGCGGGCATTGACGTGCTCAATCCTGTCCAGTGGCGCTGCCAGGGGATGGAGCGCGAGGGCCTCAAGCGTGACTTCGGCGATAAGGTCGTCTTCCACGGGGCGGGGGACAATCAGTATACGCTGGCCTTTGGAAGCACGGAGGAGGTCCGGCAGGAGGTTCTGGATAATTTACGCATACTGGGGGCGGGTGGCGGGTACATCCTGGCCCCGTGCCACAATATCCAGGCGGTCAGCCCGCCGGAGAACATTGTCACTATGTACGAGACCGCCTACGAGTTCAGCCAGACCGGTTGAGAGGCCGGGACTTATTGAGTGACATCTCAGCAAGGAGGAAAGCTACGATGACTCGATCGCGCACGGTAT
>CAYNMY010000031.1:0-10835 GCA_964398275.1 uncultured Armatimonadia bacterium
GACGATGCCTGCTTCCATCGCGCCAGTGCTGGAGGAGGTGAGAATCAGCACGTCATTCTCGGTACCGAACAGCGGTTTGAGGCCCTCGCTGCACACCTCAAGCAATTGGGCGAACTGGCTGCCGCGGTGATAGATTGAGGGTTGGCTGAGCGCCTCACGCACCGGCTCGGGCAGATTAGTTGGCCCCGGGATCATTAACAGGGGCTCACTGCTCATAACTGCAGAACACTCCTCCGGTCTGACGATGTCCGGCCGGAACAATTTCGTTTTCTGCCACGATTACCGACTCAAGTACGGCGCCAGTACCGATAGTCACGCCCGGCTGGACAATGCAGTCTTGTAAGGCTGCTTCTGGCTCCACCTGTGCGCCTGGCCCCAACGTGACATACGGCCCGATCCGCACGCCGGCACCGATAGTTACATCCGGGTCGCAGCAGGTAGGCGCTTCTATGGTGACGTTGCCCTCCGTCGGCTCGGCGGCACACTCCCGCCAGTTTACCCAGGGGAGATGGCCACCAAGCAGGTCGCGGTTGGCCGCGAGATAGGTATCCAGGCGGCCTACGTCCGTCCAGTAGCCTTCGTCCGCCGGGAGATGTCCGTACATCGGCACGCCACTCTCCAGCAGGGCCGGGAATAGTTCGGTCTCGTTTGAGTACGGCCGCTCCGCTGGAATATGCGCCAGCACCTGGGCGGACATAACATAAATGCCGCTGTTGACGGTGTTCTGACCTGTTTCGTCCACTGCAACCTTCTCCAGAAACGCGGTGATAAAGCCGCGCTCGTCGCGCTGGATCAGCCCGAAATGGCTGATATCCTCGACGCGGCGCAGCAGTATCGTCACCATCGCCCCCGACTGCCGGTGGGCGCGGGCAAGCTCGGTCAGATCACAGTCCAGAATCAAGTCGCCATTGCAGGCGAAGAAGTCGTCCCGGATGAGCAGTTCGGAATTCTTGATCGCGCCGGCGGTCCCCAGCGGCTTCTCCTCGCGGACGTAGGCGAGCTTAATCCCCCAGCTTTGGCCTGTCCCGAGGGCCGGCCGAAGCTGATCGGCGTGGTAGGCGGTGGACAGGATGACCTCGGCGACGCCATGGCGGCCCAGCAGCTCCAGCTCGTAGGAGATCAGCGGCCGATTCAGCACCGGCAGCAGGGCTTTGGGCAGCCGGTAGGTCAGCGGCCGCAGCCGCGTTCCCGGGCCACCCACCAGCAGTACCGCCTGTGATATTGGAGACTCGCTTGCCGCCATTGGATACCTCTGATTACCCGGACACCACCGTCATCGTCACGCGCCGGTCGCGCGGGCCATCCAGTTCCACCAGCATTATCCGCTGCCATGTGCCCAGCTCGACCTGCCCACCACTGACCGGCAGGCAAATGCTGTTGCCCATCACCGCGGCGGCCAGATGGGCATCGGCATTGTCGTCAATACGATCGTGCCGCCAGGACGTGCCGGCGGTTAACTTACCTATCAGCTCGAGCGTATCGGCGACCAGGCCAGTCTCGTTTTCGTTTACGTAAACAGTGCAAGTGCAGTGCGGAGCGGTCACACACGCCATACCTTCCTCACAGCCCGATTGGCGGACTGCCTGTTGGACTTCCCCGGTTATGTCAACGATCTCGCGGCGAGAGCTGGTGCGAATGTGAAATCTCTGGAGCGGCATTGTAGTAGACTAACCTCCCTGGTCCTGCCGGCTGGGCCGCACTGCTTCCAGGCGCAATTGCAGTTCCCGGCTGCCCATATACTCATTGATCTCCGGAGTGAAGCACAGGTCAACTCGCTGCTGAGGCCTTATCCGCCGGGCAGCAGCTCCCAGCCCGAAACCGATGCAATCCCAGCCGCGGCCGTCGGCCAGTACCTGTAGCTTCAGATGGCGATCGTCGCTGCCCACCCGGCGGCAACTCGTGACCTCCACCCCCAGAGATGCGAACAGCGGCTGGGGATTGTCCTGGCCGCACGGCTCCATTGCTTGCAGGTCGTCCAGAAGTTGCTCGTCTATCTCCCCCAGTGCCACTTCGGCGTCTACGTGCAGCTTCGGGTGCCTCGCCTCGGGGCCGATCATCTGCGTTGCCCGCTCATTGAGGCGCTGGCGGAAGGCAGGCAGGTTATCCTGCGCGATGGTCACGCCGGCGGCGGCGGCGTGCCCGCCGTGCCTCACCAGCAGCTCGGTACATTGCTGGAAGGCACCGGCAATGTCGAAGCCTTCGATGCTCCGAGCCGACCCGCGGGCCTGGTCACCCTCGTCCACCAATACCACCGCCGGGCGCCGAAAGCGCTCCAGCAGCTTAGAGGCCACGATACCCACGACGCCGATGTGCCAGCCGGGGGAATCAAGTACCAACACCGGCGCTTCCTGCAGCAGCTCCTGCTCGTCAATCATCGCCAGGGCCTCCAGATAGACTCGCTCCTGTTCCCGCTGGCGCTCGCGATTGATACTGTCCAGGTACAGCGCCATGCGCCGGCCTTCGACCTCATCATCAGTCAGCAGCAATTGCAGCGCTTCAGTGGCATCACCGAGTCGGCCTACGGCATTCAGGCGCGGGGCCAGGCGGTACGAGATATCCTGGGCACTCACTACCGAATCAAGCCGGCATACGTCCAGCAGCGCACGCAGTCCGACTTTGCGCGTCTGCGGTAGCAGCTTCAATCCCAGGGCGGCCATCGTGCGGTTCTCGCCGCGCAGGGGCACCATATCGGCCACGGTACCCAGGGCGACCAGGTCCAGGAAGGCGCGCTGGAGTGAGCTCTGCGAGACGTCCAGCGCCTCGCAGACCGCCGAAGCTACCTTGAAACACAGCCCCACCGCCGCCAGTTCGCGTTCCGGGTAGCTGGAATCGCTGCGTTTAGGATTGACGATCAGTGCTCCTGGGGGCAGCTCCGGTCCCGGCTCGTGATGGTCTATGACGATCACATCCGCCCCGCCGGCTCGGGCGGCGCCAATCGGCTCAAGCGCACGCACACCGCAGTCGGCGGCGATTATCAGCTTGATTCCTTCGGCTGTCGCCCGCTCAACCGCCTCCTGGCTCAATCCGTATTGGTCTTTGACTCGATGCGGGATGTAATAGCTGACGTTCACACCCAGGGTCGAAAGGAACCTGGTCATCAGGGCACAGGCGGTAATACCGTCCACGTCGTAGTCCCCGTGGACCAGCACGTGCTCCTGGCTGCCGACGGCGTCAACGAGGCGCGCGACCGTCGGCTCGATATCGGGAAGGGTCTGCGGGCTGTGCAGGCTTTCCACGGATAGCTCTGTGAACTCGCGGATTGCTGCTTCGGTTGTGAGCCCACGATTGCCCAAGATCGTCGCCATCAGGGGGTGGACCCCAACGGCCTGCGCGATTTGCTGTTCAAATTCGCGATCCCGTGGTGATATGAGCCACTGCTCGGCGACAGGCGGGGACATACCGGCACACCTTTCCGCGATAGGTCAGTTCGTTCCCAGTATAGGCCATTGATTTGACCTGTGTCAACGTAACAGGTTGCGCCCCACAAGCGCAGCCATAGCACAGGAAGGACTCTGAGCGGTGCGGGGTGAATGTAATATGTGTGGGACGGATTAGAAAGGAGCAAACAGTGAGCCAAGCTAAGGTAGTTGTCACCGACTACATTGAACCTGATCTGGACTGGGAGGCCGAAGAGCTGGCCAAGCGCGACATCGAGTTCGCCGCCTACCAGCTCAAGTTCGCGCCCCATGAGGAGCTTATTGCTGCGATTCGCGATGCGGATGTGCTCATCGTCAATATGAGGCCGATTACTGCCGAGATCATCAACGCCCTGGAGCGGTGCAAGCTGATCATCCGCCACGGGGTGGGCTACGACAACATAGACCTGGCAGCGGCGGCGGCCCGTGGGATTCGCGTGGCCAACGAGCCCGAGTATTGCCTGGAGGAAGTGGCTGAGCAGGCCGTAGCCCTGATAATGGCATGTGCACGCGGCCTGTTTCAGAGCCGGCAGCTACTGGAGTTGGCCGTGGAAAATGGCCAGTGGGACTTCTCGGGACTCAGGCCCGCTCATCGCCTCAAGGGCCAGACGCTGGGCATCATCGGCTGCGGGCGCATCGGCTCGCGCGTCTATCACCGCACCGAAGGCTTCGGGATGCGCCGGATCATTTGCGATTCCTACCTCCCTGAGAAGCGCCTGCGGTATCTGGGCATTGACCGGCGCTACGAACTGGACGAGTTGCTGGCCGAATCCGACATTGTCACTCTTCACTGCCCGCTCAATGACGAGACGCGCCATATCATCAACAAAGAGAAGCTCCAGATGATGAAGCCGAGCGCTTATCTGGTTAACACCGCCCGGGGGGCGATTGTGGATACCGAGGCGCTCACGAAGGCTCTGGCCGAGGGCTGGATTGCCGGGGCGGGCGTTGACGTCTACGAGATCGAGCCGCCACCGGAGGACCTGGGCCTGCTCCAGCAGGAGAATGCTACTCTGTCGGCCCATCTCGCCTGGTACTCGGAGGAGTCCGGCTGGCAGATCCGGGAGGATGTTCTGGCAGATGTCTACCGCTGCCTGGCGGGCGAGCCGCCCATTTCGACCGTCAATCCGGAAGTCGAGCAGGTACTCGGTGACCGGGTATATCGCGAAGTGTAGGAGAGCGCCCTCGTTTTTTGCTCGTCGCGGTTCGGTACGACAGGCGAGACGCCTGTCCTACCGTCGCAGACCAACACTGCTAAGCTTATGTAGAGGTGAGTACACTGGAACCTAAGTATCAAGTGCCTGGCCCGAAGTCGGCGCATCTCCTGGCGCTGTCTGATACCTATGAGCCCGGCTGCACCAGCCAGCAGGCGCCCATCGTCTGGGACCACGCCGAGGGCTGTCGCGTCTGGGATGTGGGCGGTAACGAGTATATGGACTGGACCTCGGGGGTGCTGGTGACCAACGTGGGCCACTGCCACCCCAAGCATGTCGAGCGCATTCGAGAACAGGCCGGGCGCCTGCTGAATCCCTATGATTTTCCCACCCCGGAGCGCGTCACGCTGGCGCGGCGGCTGGTGGAGCTTACGCCCGAGAATCTCGACAACTGCTTCTTGCTCACCACCGGCAGCGAGGCCACTGAAGCAGCTATGCGTGTGGCCAGGCGCCACACCGGCCGACACGAAATCATCAGCTTCTGGGGCGGCTTCCACGGTCGAACGTATGGCGCGATGTCTATGGCCGGAAAGATGGGCACGAAGAAGAATTTCGGGCCGCTGATGCCCGGCTGCATATACCTGCCCTATCCGTATTGCTTCCGCTGCCCGTTCCGGCTGCATCCGGACGAGTGTGGCTTCTTCTGCCTGGAGCAGTTCGCCGACCGGATCATTGAGGTCAGCTCGACGGGCGATCTCGCCGCGCTGATCATCGAGCCATACCAGGGCGGCAGCGGCTTCATCTTCCCGCCCGACGGCTGGCTCAGCCGCCTCCAGCAGTGGGCAAAGGAACGCGATCTGATCTTCATTCTCGACGAAGTGCAGTCCTCATTCGGGCGCACCGGCAGGATGTTGGCGCTTGAGCACGAAGACCTGCGGCCCAACCTGCTCTGCCTGGGCAAGGGCATCGGTAGCGGTGTACCGACGGCGGCGCTATTGGCCGAATCGCGTCTAATGCAGTCGCTGGGGCCCGGCGAGATGAGCAGCACCACCGGCGGCAACCCGCTCTCGTGCGCCGCCGCCCACGCTGTCCTCGACATAATGGCAGAGGAGAACTTGCCGGAGAACTCTCGCACGATAGGTGAGTATATGCTGGGTCGGCTCCAGAAGCTGGCCGAAGAAGTTGAAGTCCTCGGGGACGCTCGGGGCAAGGGTCTGGTGATAGGTCTGGAGTTCGTCAAGGATATGGAGAGCCTGGAGCCGGCGCCCGAGCTGACCGACGAGGTTATCCTGCGCTGCTGCGAGCGGGGCCTGCTGGTGGGTAAGGTGGGTTTCTACGGTAACGTCATCCGCGTCGCGCCGCCGCTGGTCATCACCGAGGAACAAGCCGAGCAGTCGGTGGACATTATGGCAGCAGTAGTGCGCAGCATCTAAGGAGCACGCCAGTTGTGGACGAGCAGAACATAGCAGCTTACCTGGAAAATCAGGCCGACCGCGCGACGGAGATACTCAGCCGGCTCATTGAGATCCCGTCGGTTGCCGGGGGCGAGGGACCGGTGGCGGAATATCTGCACGAGCTGCTCGCTGACGGGGCCGACGTGTGTGAGTTCGTGCCGGTAACCGAGGCGATTAAAGCCGACCCCGACTACTCCTCGCCGCTCAAGGGGCTCAAATACGGCGACCGGCCCAACCTGCGGGTCGTCCGCCAGGGCGCTGGCGGGGGCAAGTCGGTCATCTTCAACACCCACATGGATGTGGTGCCGCCCTCCCGGCAGCACGAGCAGCCCTTTGCCGCGCGGCTCGTGGATGGCAATATCTACGGGCGCGGCGCGTGCGATGCCAAGGGACAGATTGCCATGCTTTGCCTGCTGCTCATGGCACTTGACGAGCTGGAGATGCCGCTGGCTGGCGACGTGGAGGTGCACTTTGTCATCGAGGAGGAGGTCGGTGGCAACGGGACCGTCGCGATGGTGCGTCAAGAGCCCCGTGCGGACGCCTGCATCGTGCTGGAGCCGACCGGCTTTAGGATCCACCCCCAGATCCGCGGCGCGGTCTGGTTCGAGGTGAGTGTCTACGGCCGGGCCGGTCACAGCGGCGCGCCCGGCGGGACGGTCAGTGCGTTGTACAAGGCGATAGACGCAATTGAGATATTCAAGAGCTACCACAAGCGCATCCTGGCCGAAAGCCGTGGGCACTATCCGCTGTTCGATCAGTTTGAGAACCCGATGCCGCTGACCATCGGTCAGCTCGAAGCCGGCGACTTCCCCTCTCAGGCCCCGCAGACCGCCGTCTTCAAGGGTGTGTTGGGACTGCTGCCGGACCGCAGCAAGGAGCAGGTAATGGACGAGATGCGCCAGGCCCTGCGCACCGAGGGCGACGAGTGGCTGGCCGAGCATTTCGAGATTGATTTTACCTACCGCCACGACGCCAGCATCATTGAGCCGGACCACAAACTGGTACAGGCCCTGCAGCGGGCCGCTAACGGCCAGGGCATGGCGGGGGAGGTCTCGGCGATGACCGCGTCGTGTGATGCCTGGATGTACAACAACCAGCTCGGGATTCCCACGGTGGTCTTCGGGCCGGGCGAACTGGGTGTGGCGCACAGTAACCAGGAGTACATTGTTGTGGCGGACCTGCTCACGGGCGTGGGCATCCTGCTGGACTTTGTGCGAAGCTGGTGTGGATAGCTTAAGGAGATGCATGTAGATGCTGGCTCTTGTCAAGACGGCGAAGGGTCCGGACAACATGGAGCTGCGAGATATGCCGGAGCCGAGTCCTGGGCCGGGCGAAGTGCTCATTGAGGTAAAAGCGGCGGGCGTCTGCGGCACCGACATTCACGTGCGGCACGATCAGTTCCCGTACTGGCCGCCGGTGATTATGGGCCACGAATTCGCCGGGGTGATCGCGGAGCTTGGTGAGGGCGTCGCGGACTACGAGCTTGGCGAGCGAGTGGTCGCCGAGCCGCACACCCGCGCCTGTGGCAAGTGTTACCTGTGCCGCACCGGCAACCGCCAGCTCTGCGCACACAAGCGTGCGCCCGGTTGGGGCATTGATGGCGCGTTCACAAAATACCTGGTAATGCCCGCAGAACTGCTCCATCGCCTGCCCGACAATGTCTCGTTCGAGGCCGGCGCTCTCGTCGAGCCGCTGGCGAACGTCGTGGACGACGTGCTGCTCAATGCCCGCGTGGAGGCGGAGGATTTCGTTGTGGTGTTGGGACCCGGGCCAATCGGGCTGAGGGCGGCGATGTGCTTTAAGGCTGAAGGCGAGGCGGAAGTGATGATCGTCGGCACGCCCGCCGACAGCGAGCTGCGCCTGCCGACGGCGGAGAAGGTCGGTATTGACCACGTGGTCAACCTCGCAGAGCAGGATCCGTTGGCCCTGACCGTGGAACTGACCGGTGGGCGGGGTGCGGATCTGGTGGTGGAATGCTCCGGTGCGGGGCCGGCGGTCAACGCGGCTTTTCAGCACGTCCGCAAGCAGGGCCGTATCTGCGCGATCGGCATGACGGGCGGCAAGAAGATCGAGCTGGACTGGGACCAGGCGATGTTCAAGGATTGCACTGTGTACTTCAACGTGTCTACCCGTTATGAAGCTTGGGATCGCACCATAAGTCTGCTGGCGAAGGGCAAGATTGATGCTGATGCACTCATCTCCCATCGCGAGCCGCTGGAGAACTGGGAGCAGGTCTTCGCCGACATTGAGAGCCAGAAGGCGCTCAAGGCTCTTCTCATTCCCTCGTGATCGCCAAAACCTGTCAAGGAAGGTGGTGCTCAATGCGCGAGCGTATTCGTTTTGGGTTGCTGGGTTGTGGGATGGTGTCTCAGTTCCACTGCGACGCGCTGGTCCACTCCGACGAGGCCGAGTTGGCGGCAGTTGCTGATGTCGTTGAGGATAGAGCGCGCGAGGTGGCCGAGAAGTACTACTGCGAGGCAGTGAGCGTTGATGAGCTGTTCGAGCGCGACGACATTGACGTGATAAATGTGCTCACGCCCAATGCCACGCACGCCGACAACGCCATCCGCGTCGCCCAGGCCGGTAAGCACTGCGTCGTCGAGAAGCCGCCGGATATGAAGCTGCCGCAGGTGGACGCGATGGCCGCGGCCTTCGCGGCGGCGGATCGCAAGCTGGCGATATGTCTCAACGTGCGGTTCCGACCGGCCATTGAGGCGATGAAGCAGGCCGGCGAGACGGGCCGATTCGGCCAGATTCTTCAGGGCGATGCCTATGTCAAGTGGTACCGGCCCCCGGATTACTATCAGCGTGCTCCCTGGCTACAGGAGCGCAGCCAGGGCGCGGGGGTGACCATCCAGCAGGGCATCCACTATATTGCCCTGCTCCAACATCTGGTGGGTCCGGTGGCTAAGGTATGGGCGGAGATGACCAACGTGGCCCACCTGGATGTGCCTACGGTCGAAGACACGCTGCTGGCAACGCTGCACTTTGAGAACGGGGCCCGCGGCGTCGTCCAGGCCTCAACTGCCTTCTATCCGGGTACAGACATCCGCATCGAGATCAACGGAACGCAGGGGACGGCGGTAATGGTCGGTGAACGGCTGGAGATGTGGGACTTCGAGGATGAGCAGCCCGGTGACCAGGAGGCGCGGCGGTTCGGCAGCGCTGCGGCGCTCACCGGCGCCGGGGGGGCTGCGGATATCGGCTATATGGAGCACCAGCGGGTAATGGAGGATATGGTCGCGGCCATTCGTGAAGACCGGGAGCCACGCGTCACCGCCCAGAGCGCCCGCCATACCCTCGAGATCGCGCTGGCCATGTACAAGTCAACCGATAGCGGCGAAGAAGTAGCCCTGCCGCTGGAGACATCATTCGAGCTCTAGTCGGCGCTATCGGTAAGCACTCACGCGCAACCACGGGGGCGTTGGCTATTCGGGAGGAACGACAATTCGTAGCATCGTGTTGATTGGTTTGGCTGTCTTGGCCGTGGCTGTAGCGCCGGCTGTGCAGGCTGCCTTGCCCGAAGGCTGGGAGACTACCGGCAATCTGCAGGCCGAGGGTGACTGGCTCATCGCCGACGAGAAAGTGGAGATAGCCGCGCCGCTGCCGGACGCCACTGCGATCGAGCTGAAGCTACGCATGGGCCAAAAAGGCAGTGCGTTCACGCTGCGCGTACACGGTCCCGACGAGCAGTGGCGCGATCTGCGTCTGGATGCCCGCGACGAATGTCTCAACGACCGGGAGAATGCCGAGCTGACTGACGCGGCGGTGCGCGTTATTGCCAGAGACTCAACGGATACCCTCTTCGTATATGCCCCTTACTTCATCCGCCCTACACCCCGCTACTACGCTGCTGATGAGCAGAAGCAATTGCGCGAGCGCTGGGATGAGCTGCCCCCCGCCTCGCAGCAGCCGTTGACCGTGCGCCTCGAGCGCAGCGCCGAGCAGATGAGATTCTGGTTCGAGGGCCGGTTCATCGCCGGCTGGGACGGCGGCGAGGGCTTCGATACCATGACTATCACGATGAGCAAAGCCAATGCGCTGGGTCCAATCACGCTGACGCCCTTCGCCTACGACCACCGGTTCCTGCCCATTGCTCTGGCCGGCTACCGCCGCCCCAGCGAGTTGGTCGAGCGCATAACCCAGCCGGCGGGACCCGCCGACATAGATGATGTGCCTTTCCGAGTCGTTGCTCCCGGTGAGAGCGTTGACGTGGGCGTCTCGCGCTGGCTCAATGAAAAGGGCGGCCTGAATCAGTACTCCGACCAGTACTTTGCCCGCAGCGCTTTCGACAACAACCCGGAGAGCATCATTCTCGATATTCCTACTGATGATTACTCGTATGCCCACGTGCTTTGTGCCGTTGACCCTGATTCGGCTAAGACGCCCGCCCTGACGTTGCGGCTGTCTCGCTACCGGTGGGCCACAGGCGCCGGGGGCGGTCGGGGCGAGGCCATCGCCGACACTGAGGTACGCATCGAGCAGGTCAACGGTAAGTGGCCTGAGTGGATACGGCCTGTGCCGGGAGCCAGCGTGAATATCGCGGGGAAAGACGTCCCTCTGCTGCATGCTGTTGTACCACTGAAGTGCGGCTTCATTCAGGATTTGCTGGACGAATCTGCTTCCTACAAGAGGTACTACGGCAAGTACTGGCGTCATCGCTCCCCGCATCATCTCAACCTCGAGTTGACCAAAGAGCTGCACCTGGCGATGACCGCCCACCACTCGCACCATTCGATGAAGCCGCTCGGCAAGGCCAGCGGGGTCCAGGTCTTCGCTATGACCCTGGAACGGGCCCCGGTTAAGGTGCG
>CAYNMY010000032.1:0-10724 GCA_964398275.1 uncultured Armatimonadia bacterium
CAGCACACTCCCGTCCATATCTTCCTGGACGGGAAGGCCGGACAGCGCGCCGTCGTAGCCGATAGTCGCCAGCAGCTTGATCGCCTCGTCGTGAGGCACCTGCCCCTCGCCCATCAGGCAGAGTTCGAGGCTGTCGCCCTCTTCATCGAAGGTGCCGTCGTGGACGTGCACGTGCTTGACGTAGCTCTTGACATATTCGAAGGCTTCTTCGACGCTCTCGCCCTTGCGGATGCAGTGCATTACATCCCAGTTGACGCAGATGTTGGGCTGATTGACCTGAGCGACGACGTAGCCGGCGTCGGCCCCCTTGGAGTAGGCGTCGTGGGTTTCCAGGCAGACGTAGACGTTGTGGTCCCTGGCGAAGTCGGCGACGGCGGCCAGGGACTCGGCCACGTACTTCTTGGAATCGGCGAAGTCCATCCCCTCCGGGGTGGAGCCGCCGAAGACGCGCAGGGTCGGAGAGCCACAGTCAGCGGCCAGCTCGATATGCTGCCGGGTGGTCTCGACCATCTCCTGGCGGTCTTTCTCGTCGGCCAGGGCATAGCGGCAGGAGGTAGCGATACAGGACATCTTGATGCCCGCATCGGCGAATTGGGCTTTGATCCGGGCGCGCTCCTTCTTGGTAGTGGCGACTTCCACGCCGTGCTTGTGTTCCGCCTGGGCCCGGGGCTCCACGCCGTCGTAGCCGTAGCGGATAGCCGTTGCCAGAACTTTATCCAGTTCAAAATCCGGGCAGCTAAAGGTCATAAAACAAATGTCCATCTCTCAGCCTCCTTCAAGGTTTACTACTGGTCGGGACAGGTATTTACTATCGCTTAGGCAGTAGCGCAGCGGCAGATCGGCACCGCGCGTGGCGCTCAGGCCGATACGCAGGCTGGTAATCATTGGCCGCTGCGGCGGCGGCCGGTCGCTGACGTACAGCGGCGGAGCCGTAATGTCGCCCCAGTTGTGACGCAGCCCGATGTTCATCGCCTGAGTCAGTTTCGCGGGACCGCTCATCAATTCCTTCGCGTCCCGGCAGCCTCGGCGCTTTTTCATTAGTTCCGTGCCCCAGGCCGGTTCGAGTGCGCGGATGAGCACGGCCTCGCCGATGCCCTCGGGGCGGGTGACGATATTGAGGCAATGGTGCATCCCGTAGATCAAGTACACATATATGGTCCCGGGCGCACCGAACATCGGGGCATTGCGCTCGGTGCGGCCCCGGGCGGCGTGGCAGCCCGGATCGCCCTGCAGGTATGCCTCAGTCTCGACAATGATCCCGGCAGTATCTCCCGCAGGATCCTGGTGGACCAGCATCCGCCCCAGCAGCTCCTGCGCCACGCGGGCGGTATCTCGGTCGTAGAAGTCGCTGGGTAGGGGAGAGCCGAAGTCGGGCCCGTCAGTCAAATTCCTGATCAGATCGTCCGGGTTCATCACCTTAGTCAAGCCTGGCCCATTGTAGCACATCTCAGTGGAGCGGTCGAGAGAGCAAGTGGGTCCCAGGAAGGATATAGCCGGGGCTACGCGAATACTCTCGTGCGGTTGCTGAGCATCCAAGCCAGGGAGATACCGGAGATGAACCACCAACTCAGCTCACGCGAGCGAATGCAGCTCGCCTACCGGTGTGAAGAGCCGGACCGGGTGCCGATTCTGTTCCGCGCAACCGTGCCGCTGAATGACCGCTGGAATAGCCAGATTGAGCGAGCTGAGGTACTCCTGGAGATGGGGGCGGATGCGATGTTGAGCGTCGGCGCGCCCGCGCCTCAGCATTCCGACGTCACCACCCGACTCTGGCGCGAGCCGTGCGAGCCCTATCCGGTCTTACACAAAGAGTATGAGACTCCGGCGGGCGTGCTCCATGCGTCGGTCCAGGTCACGGCCGACTGGCAGGTAGACGACATCCCGCTGTACTCCGACCATGCCTGGTCGCGGGGCCTCGATTATCTGGTGAAGACTGCTGACGACCTCGACGCGCTTGATTACATCTTAGGGGACCCTATGCAGGCTGATCTCACGGCCTTTCGAGAGCAGTGCGACGGCCTGCACCAGGCCGCCGAGCGATTGGGCGTGGCCTTGCAGGGCACCATCCACCCCACGCCGGTTTGCGCAATGGGCTTGCTCGGCGGCCACCGCGCCATTATGGCTGTCCGTGATGAGCCTGAACTGTGGCGCGAATTGCTCGCCCGCGTCAAACGCTGGTCGCAGCAGGGCCTGGCACTACTGCTGGAGCTGGGCGTGGATGCTATTTACCGGTCGAGCTGTTACGAGACGGTGGACCTGTTCGCCCCACGCGACGTGCGTGAGTTCTTTATGCCCATTCTCCGGGAAGACACCGAGCTGTGTCACCAGGCAGGTATACCTATGCACAGCTTCGCGCAGACCGGCGTTATGCCGTTCCTCGATGATTACGCCCAGATCGGCATTGATATCCTCTCGTCGCTGGATGCGCGGGGCACAAATCCGATGGACCTGGCCGAGACGAAGCGCCGGCTGGGAGGCGTCTGCTGCCTGATGGGCGGGGTGGACAACCGCGACCCGTTCATAATGCATCCGGCCTCGCAGATGGAGGAGACGGTGCTGGAGGTCCTGCGCGTCATGGCGCCGGGAGGTGGCTACATCCTGTCCACTGCCGGGATGATCTTCGCCGAGGGCAATGTGGAGAATATCGAGGCCTTCATTGCCGCTGGGCGTAAATATGGCCGCTACCCACTCGACCTGCCTGGGTGACCCTGGTAGCCCGGCCCAGGGAGGAATTGCTATACCGGGATGCGAATTTATCCGTGAGCACAAGCAGGAACGATGTCAATCAGCTAACAGTGATAGGGGTGCAACTATGATCAAGGCCGGCTTTGCGCAGAAGGCCGTTACGCCCGCGCCCGGTATTTCCCTGGCGGGCTATTTCCACGACCGGGTCTCGCAGACTGTGCGCGATGATCTGTACGTCAAAGCCGCAGTTATCGAGGCCGACGGTGACCGCATGGCGATTGTCGCGTGCGATTTGTTGTGGATGGACAAGGAGATAGTGAATGCCGCCCGGGCGGCCATTCACGAGAGTCTGGGTATACCAGCGGAGTCGGTGCTGATTTCGGCGACGCACACCCACACCGGCCCTGACGTCGCTGACCGGGGGATGGTGCCGATTGATCCGGAGTGGATTGCCACGCTAGCCCCGGCGATAATTGCTGCCGTCGAGGAGGCGGCCGGTGCGATGTTCGAGGCTAGCCTGCGCCCCAATACCGGCTGGGAGGACGAGTCATCCTTCAACCGGCTGCTGCGCATGCGTGACGGCAGCGACCGCTTCGGGTGGTCGGGAGATCCTGCGGCGGTGGCGGGCGTAGCCGGGCCGATTGACCCCGAGGTGGTGATTCTGGGCGTCTATGACCAGGAAAGCAATCTGCGGGGCATGCTGGTCAATTTCGCCCTGCACGTGGACGTAATCGGCGGCGGCAAGGCCGATTTTATCTCCGCCGATTGGCCGGGTGAGCTGGCCCGGACCGTGGCTGCCATCTACGGTGAGGACGTGGTCACCCTGTTTCTTCAGGGCACCTCCGGCGACATCAATCATTGCATGCATTTCGCCACGGAGTTGCCGACAGCGGGTGCGGCGAAGGCCGTGCAACTGGGCCGGACAATTGGTGTCGCGGCGATCAATGCCGTCGAGAAGGCCGAGCCCACGCACGGCGAGACCCTGCATGGCATGATCGAGGTGCTGCAGATACCGTACTATGTGGTCGAAGACAAGCTGCGCGAGGAGGTCGCACAGCTCAAAGCCCAGGACCCAACCGGCGACTTTGAGCGGTTCCTGATTGAGCGGGTGGAAAATTGGCCGTATAACGGCAAAACCGCAGATGTGCCCGTCCAGGCGCTGCGGATTGGGCCGCTGGCGGTGATTGGCCTGCCCGGCGAGATTTTCGTGCGCTGGGGGCTGACGATCAAGGCGTGGTCGCCGGCTCCGTATACGATGGTCGTCGAGCTGGCCAACGACTGGTTTGGCTATGTGCCGACCATCGAGCAGGCCGAGCGGGGCGGCTACGGTGCGAAGCCGATTCTGTCCCGTCGGCTTAACGCCAGTGCCGGGCGGATTATGTCCGATGCGGCCCTGGTAATGCTCAACCGCCTGTGGCCGCCTGATCAGGCTCCGCAAACCGACGTATCGGTGCACCTGGAGACCGCGATGGCGCCGTATAAGTCTTGAGGAGGACATCACGGAAAGGCAAGAATCCAGATATGTCTAACCCACGTATGGCGACCGCAGTCTGTATGGGTGATTCGCTGACCTTGAGCATGCGCAGCAGCCCGCGAGAGCGGCTGGTTGCTGTGCTGGAACGCAAGCTCCAGGAGCGCCTGGGAGATGACTGGCGCATCAACTGTGTGAACGCGGGCGCTGGCGGCGAGCCGGCCATCAATGCGCTGGCGCGTTACGACCGCGATGTCCTGCCTTACGCCCCCGACATCGTGGCGCTCGAGTACGGTGCAAACGACGCCGGCAAGTGTACTCCCGAAGAGTTCGAGGCCAGTATGCGCACTCTGATCGAGCGAACGCGTGACGAGGCCGGAGCACGGGTAGTCCTCTGGTTTATGCCCCGGCTTATTGACGAGCTGTGCGGCTCGGGGCAAGAACCCGAACGAGTGGCCTACGGCGGCGCAGAGAAGTACGTTGATGAGCTCTTCCAGGACCGGGCTCGACGACTGGCGGCGGAGCTAGGGGTAGTGGTCTGCGACACGTTCCGTATCTACCACGAAGAGATGGCTGACGACCCGGGCATGGACGAGCGGCTGATTCGCTCGGATGGCATTCACCTGACCCCCGCAGGCAACGAGTGGCTTGCCGGGAAGCTGGCCGACGCTCTCGAACCGGTCGTCCGTGCTCTGCCGCCCGACGAGCCGGAATCGCTGACTTTTGCCCCGCTGGCCCAGTCCAGTGAGCCGACGTTCGCTTACCGCGGCATATTCATGGAAGACAAGTGGGGGCCGGACTTGATGGAGCTGCAGGACTGGCAGGATATCGTTGACTGGATGGCCGACCACGGTATGAATGCGCTGACGGTCGGCCTGTACGGTTGCTGGTGCGTGCAGTACGATGATCAGATCACCGAGTTCCTACTGGTGCCCTTGCCGGGGCATCCGGAGATCAAAGCGGAGAAGACAATCCGCTGGTACTCGGCGCGGGATGACGAGTGGAAGAGCGTAACCTACGTGCCGCCGATGTTCGAGCAGGACTTCCTGGGCGAGCTGGTGGCCTACGGACAAGAGCGGGGCGTGGAGGTCTTTCCGCTGTTCAATTCCCTGGGGCACAATACGCTTATTCCCCGGCATCTCCCCGAGATTTCGTCCGTGGATGAAGCTGGGAACCCGACGGGCTACGGCTACTGCCTGAGCAATCCGCAGACATTGGCGACGGTGGGCGGCTGGTACCAGCAGATCTGGCAGAAGTACTTCGCGCCGCACGGCGTGAAGCACTTCCACCTGGGCCTCGACGAGGTCAACAAGGGCCTCGGGCACGACTCCCGCGATTGGTACCGCCAGGTGGACCCGTGGTGCCAGTGCGAGAGATGTCGCCAGACGCCCGACGAGGAGTTGTTCGTTGACTACGTCATCGGCCTGGTGAAGATACTGCGCGAAGTGGGAGTAGAGAGGGTCGTGCTGTGGAACGACCAGATGACGCGCCACATGAGCTTCATTGATAGGTTCATCGAGCGGGTGCGCCAAGAAGGTCTGGAGGACCACGTGGTGGTTGAGTTCTGGTGGTACTCAGCGCACGAAGTCCACGAAAGCGTCCATCCCAAGCTTGCCGACGGTTTGCCCACGTGGATCATGCCGATGGGCTGCTACTTTAACTGGAGCCGCTACCGGTCCGATCTGGACAATATTGCGCTGATGACCGGGCTGGGCGAGGCCGAGGGTGCCGAGGGCCTGCATGCCTACTCGGTGTGGGACTGGGCGCAGGAGCCGGAGTTTACGCTGCTGGCCGAGTCTGCCTGGCACGGGTCTGCCGCTGGGGACAACTTCCTGTCACGCTACTGCGTGGAGCGGTTTGGCGAAGACGGGCCCGCGGTGAAGACGGCAATCACTTTGCTCCGCGAGGTCGCTGCCAATCCCAGCCTGGCGCTGACCAACTACTACCGGTACACGTACCTGAGGCCCGATAAGCCGTATCCGCGCCCGTACCCCGAATCGGCGCTCGAAGAGCTCACCGCGCAAGTATCTGGCGATGGTACGACCCGCGACGTGCGGGCAGACTTCCGGCGCGTGCGGTTTTTGTGCCGCCAGGCCCGCTGGCATCTGGAGACGGTGGCCGACCCGTCCGACCGGGTTATCGAGAATCTGCTTGCCGAGGTCTGGCGCTGCCAGGCGCTGGCGGAATGCTTCGATATGCTTCTCCAGGCGGACGGTCTGGAGAAAGCCTTCCCCACCAACACCGACTACTACCGCCATGCCGAGCAGGTCGTGCCCGGTTGCCGCCAGTACGCCCGCGAGGTGCTTGTGCAGGCAATGGGTGAGATCGAGCGCTGCAAGCCGCGCTATATGATACCGTCGGTGCTGCGCGACCTGAGCGTGCTGCTGGCGGCACTCGATTAGCCGACGGCTGGTCGGGCTATCCCACTGAATACTCGCTCTCGTCCGTGCCTCGCCAGGTTGCCACAGATTGCTTCGAGTCCTCGTACTGCAACCCGCAGACCACTGTCCCTTTGCCCTCCGGGCAGCTCAGTTTGGCGGTAAGCAGCCCGTTGCTCAGATCCGCTCTCACGTCGGGAAAGCTGTCCAGCTTGCCCACGGCTATCACTGCCACGAAACGCATCGTGGCGACAGGCTCAGGCGTTTCGGCAGTGAAGTGCCACTGTGGCTCGACCTCCCGGCGATAGCCCTCCGGCTGGCCCTCGTTGAAGGGCGTCTCGAACTGGTCGGTTTGCGAAAAGCTCAAGGGGTGGCCCAACGACGACCAGAGGCTGACATCAAGCCGCGCATCGCGCCGGGTAACGGACAGGGACTGTGTGGCTTCGTCAACGACCATCTCGTCGAGCGCGTGCAGCAGCCACCGGAAGCTGCTCGGCTCGGGCGCAGCGATGTCGTCAATAATGACAATCAGCCCGGGCCGTACGAAGAAGATGGACCGCAGCCACTTATCCAGCTTGCCCATATATGCCGGCGTGGCGTCGCCGCAGACATAGGTCAACTGTTCGTTGTGCTCGAAGCCGACGATACTGCCGTTGGCGTGGAAGTCGCGAATGACCTGGCCTTCGCCGTTGACCAGAATAGCATTCTGGGCCCTGGTGGCGCGAGTCCATTCGGCATGATGGGGCTGGCCGTACTGCGGGCCGTAGTAGCCGCTGGGGATGGCCAGCGTTGTCCCGCCCACGGCGATATGAAAGGCATTCTGGTCGGCGTGCTGGTGGCTGACGCTCCCGTAGGGGCTGCTCTTGAACAGGACGAAAACGTCCTCGTCGAAGTCGGCAAAGTTGCTGTGCATCGCGCACCAGCCGATGCCCCGGAATAGCCTGGCTACGCGTCCTTCCTTGGGAGCATCGGAGGGGGTCTGGATGCTGGCAATCATCGGGATCACCGGCGCAAAGGAGGCCTCATCACCTATCTCTATCTGGTCCGTCCACCAAGTCGCACCGCCGTCCTGGAAGCGTGCGCCGTGGTGCTGGAGGAGTCCTGCCATCATCGGGCCGCGGCCGGAGTTAATCATGCCGCGCTCGGCGCCGTCGCCGAAGGGGCACGCCTCGGAGTTTGGCGTGGTGCAGTACATAAAGAAGTTGCGGACGCGGCCGAAGAAGGGGCGCTGCCACAGGTCCACGTCCGAGACAGCGCGCAGCGCTTCGATCCAGGGCAGATATATCGAGTTGTAAGCCAGGCCGTAGCCGATGCCTTCCGCCCAGCCGCCGTCGGTGCCGCCCCAGTGCGGATATATCGTCATAAAGGCCTTGAGCGAGTAGTCCAGCCACTGTGCGACCTCCGGGCGCGGCGCTTCGCTGACCAGGCAGAGGGCCTGCTCGCCGATGTAGGCGATCAGCCGCCCGTCGTGGCTCCTGCCCGGGGTCTGGTGGAAGGGTCGGCGCACGAAGATCCGCTGCCAGTTATCGCGCGCGATCTTCTGGCAAATAGCGCTGGCTTGGCGGCGCTGCTCATCGTCCATCGCGCTGTAGAGCCAATCGTAAATGCGGTGCATGCAGCGGCACACGCTCAGGCCCGGTTCGTCGCCGTACTGGGAGTTTACCGAGTAGAGACCCTCACCTGCCCACTGGCCGACCGTGAAGAAGATGCGCAGGGCGGCTTGCGCGAAACGCTCCTCCTCAGTCATCAGGTAGGCCAGGGCCAGGGGCAACGCACCCTCGTCTATGTAGGGGCGCAAGTAGCCGTAGTAGCGGCTGTATTCGCGCCGGCGCAATATGTGCTCGTCATACTTGTCATAGTCGGGTGCCACGGGCAGGCCCAGGTCCAGGGCCTGCTCGGCCTGAGCCAGCAGGTGGCCGAAGGCCTCCCGCCGGCCATTCTCGAGGCCGGCGCGGATTTCGGGCAGTTGCGCTTTGGTGAAGATAATCCGGGGATGTTCGGCGGGCACCTCGTCCAGAATCCCGCTGATATCCGGGTAGGGCTGCTCGTACAGTCCGACCGGCACGGTCAGCGCATAACGCTCCCGCGTGGCCAGCACCTCACCGTTGTCGTCGAGCGCCGCCACGGTCCACTCGTAGTCGCCCGGTTCAAGAACGTCACTCGGAACGAACAGGTTGTCAGTCAATGTCTCTGCGAGCACGGGCGTGGTGCTACCCCTGGGGAAAATGCTCAGGCGGTAGCCGGCGGCCGCCTCGACCGGCAACCAGGCGAAGCCCGGCGGGTTAATCTCGGCGACGTGCCCGGGTGGTGGAGTCGCAAATAGATCGGCGTTGTCCTGGCGTTCGGTAGGGAACTGCACAATCAACATCTCCTTCGTCGGTCAGATACACGGTGGCCTCAGCCAACCCTGTGCAAGTTCCGCAGTATGTTCTGCGAATCGTCTTCGTCCACCTCCGAGGTGTGCAGATAATATGTGGGACTCAGTCGCGGAGGGGCAGGTTATCGGCTAACTGTGACGAATTGACTGGCAATCGCTATGCGTAAGACCAGACGTTTCGTCTAAGTTAGCCTGGGAGGGCTCAGATTGACTTTGCAGCAGGAGAAAGATCGGGAGCTAATCCGCGAACTGGCGCAGCAGATAATGGCGCTGGCGACCAGTGAGGAATATGAGAGGCGCCGGCAGCGCTGGCGCGATGTCAACGCCCTGCGCAAGCCCGATCGCGCGCCGGTCTGGTGCCGGCCTGCCGGAGCGCGGCGGGAAATCATACCCGAAGACAGCCTCCAGTGCCAGGACCCGCTGTGCCGCGGTGTGGAGAGACGCTTTCGCATGGACCTGTTCAAAGACGATGTCGGCGACGATCACATCTTCCCGCCCTACTGGCCCGTGGCTGCCGTTTTCGATTGCGACTCGGAGTTCACCTGGGGTGTGGAGACCTACGTCAGCGAGGCAACCACCGAAGACGGCGGCTTTCGCTATACGCACGCGATCCAGACCGACGAGGACTTCGACAAGGTTACCGTGCCGACGTATGCTTACAATCCCCGGGCCACCGACGACGCACTCAGTAAGATGCACGACCTCCTGGGCGAGGCTATGCCGGTCAAGCTGACCTGCCGGCCGCCGCTGGGGGCTGGCCACAGCATTTGGCTGGAGAAGCTCCGCTCGATGGACAAGTTCCTGCTCGACATGGCCGTCCAGCCTGAGCGTATCCACCGGCTCATGGCGAAGTTCACCGAGGCCAGTCTGGGGGCAATCCGCGCTGCCGAAGATTCTGGAGCAATCGCCCCGGACAATGATAGAGGTATGTTTTGTGGTGACCCGATTGGCGAGCCGGATTCATCGGGCAGGCTTCATGTGTACAACCTGTGGGGGGGCACTAATAGCCAGGAATTCCAGAGCGTATCGCCCGCGATGACCGAAGAGTTCCTGCTGGGTTACATAACCCCCGTCTTCCAGCAGTACGGCCTGAATCACTTCGGCTGCTGCGAAGACCTGACTCACAAGATTGAGCAGGTTCTGCGCTTGCCGAATCTGCGTATCTTCGTCTGCTCGTTCTGGACCGACCTGGCGAGAGTTGTGGAAGCGTGCCGGGGCGATTACTGCATAATGTGGCGCGAAGGCGCGGCGCTGGCTATTCTGAGCGAAGACCTCCAGCCGATACGCGAGCACATGGAAGAGGGTATGAAAATCCTGCAGGGGCATCCCTACCAGTTCGTGCTGCGCGAAATCGAGACGCTGGCCGGTCGGCCCAAGCGCCTGCACGAATGGGCGCGCATGGGCATCGAACTGGCCGAGAAGTATGCGTGAGGGCTGATTCTATGCCAGGGGGCGTTCGACGTTATTGTCGCGACAGGAATGTCGCTCCTACCGATTTTGCTATTGTTACGGCTTTGTCGCCACGATCAGGAAATACGGCACGTGCAGGAAGAAGGACCACTGGCCCGGGGCTTGCTCGATGGCCTGGGCGACATTCTCGGCGGTCTGGCGCTGCTGAGCGGTGACCGGCAGGCCCGAGAGCAGCTTCAACGCTGCGACTTCAGCAGGCTGGGGGATGTGTGCGAGTTCGACCCAGGTGCGCAGGCCGGCGGCCTCGCTGGCACCGGGCAGCTTGCGGCCAATGAACGGGTCAGCGCCCGCGGCAGTCAGTCCGTGAATCCACAGTTGGCGGATGCCCCAGTCGGGATGCTCC
>CAYNMY010000033.1:0-10592 GCA_964398275.1 uncultured Armatimonadia bacterium
CCTTCAGCGACTACGCTGAACCCCAGATGGCGTTCGGTGCGGCTTCAGGCTACGACGACATTGACGGGACGCATCCCAGCCCAAACACGATGGCGGCACTGCTGACGTTTCGCAACGGCGTCCGCGCGGCGCTGCAGGCGGGGGAAGGCGCGCCCGCATTCGAGCCCGACGATCGGCGCTGGATGCACAAGCGGATTGCCGTCTACGGCACGCACGGCTTCCTGCACTGGCGTATGAATGCCTGGGAGCGTTCACTGCCTGACGGCACAGTGGCGCACGGCGAAAAGGACTACGCCGAAGAAGATGTCCGCGGGCAGGCCAATCTTACTCAGGCGATGTTCACCTGGCTGGACGACGATGCCGCGGTCAGCCCAACAAATCTGAAGACCTCGCTGGATGAATGGCTGCTCATACTATCGATTTACCAGAGCACGGTGGAATCTCGCCCGGTGGACCTGCCCTTCAATCCGCCCGACGATATGCTTGACCGCTTCAAGCGCTTTGTTGGAGTACAGTAGACGAGCCATTGCGCACGAAACAGTCGTTCTCAGAAGAAAAGGAGCTGTGAGACAATGACGCGACTAGGAGTAGTTGGCGGCGCTGCCGTCTACCACGCACGTGCATTTACCGGAATTCTCAATCCCAAGAGGGATGAAGCGGCCTGGGAGGCGGCGAAGTTTCCGCCCTACGCCAGTAATCCCGTGGATGATGCAAGTGTCGTCGCGATCTGTGACGAAGATCGCGCCGCTGCACAGCAAATCGCCGACCTCGTGGAGGGCGTGACCCTGGTGACCGACAATCCGAGTGACCTGTTGGGCGCCGTAGACGGTGTGCTGATCTGCGATGACATGACCGAGCAGCACCAGAAGCGCGCGCCGCTGTTCCTGGAGGCGGGAGTGCCTACCTTTATTGACAAGCCTTTGTCGCGGGACCCGCAGGAGGCCGAGGCGATCCTCGCCCTGGCCGAGCGGCACGGAACGCCGGTAATGTCCTGCTCGGCGCTGCGCTACTCTACCGAATATGCCGCACTGGATAAGAATGCGCTCGGGGAGATAGTGACCGTAATCGCCATCGGCCCCAATGAACTAGTCTTCTACGGCATTCATGCCTGCGAGTTCCTGCATACAGTGATGGGCCCGGGAGTCAAGTCAGTGCGCAACTTTGGCGACGCTGAGCGCAATCACGTGCTGCTCGACTATGGTGACGGCCGCATGGGGGTTATGGTCGTACGGGAAGATATCGCCTACACCTTCCGCGCCACGCTGCTGGGCACAAAGGGTAGCATACACCTAACCATTGACGATGGCGCGGGCTTCTACCGGGAAATGCTGAGGCAGTTTATCGGCATGGTGCGCACCGGAGAGATGCCGGTGCCCTCGTCCAGCACGCTGGAGATCATCCGCATCCTGGACGCGGCAGTGCGGTCAAGGGAGACGGGCGAGGCAGTACTCCTCTAGGCTCGGTCTGTGGCGAGATGATGATGGCTTGAACGTGAATCACGCCAGGGGAGGCCCAGCAACCACTGCGCCTCCCCTGCATGATCACGGTCCTCAGGCGTTCCAGTACATCCACTCAAACAGCCGGGCGTAGATGGCGATGACGCGCTCGGGATCGTCGCTGGCACTGCATTCGAGCGATGCAAACCCCGCATACCCCACGTTCTTCAAGATGCGGAACAGCTCCGGATACGGATAGTCGGTAGCTTCCAGGTCGTGTAGATGGACATTGACCACGTATCAAAAAAAAACGTAAAGGTGGTTGCTAATCGGTCCCCAGTTAGTCTCTCGTGGGTCGCAGTTATAGACTATGCCGACGCCCGGGTGGTCGGCGATTTCCACCGAGCGCAGGGCATACTCCCAGTAATAGAAGTCCCCGTGCATCTCCAGGTTGCAGTCAACTCCCGTACCCTCGGCGTGCTCGGCGATCTGGCGCAAACAGTGGCCGACGTTTTCGACGACCTTGTCCTTGTCTGAGCCTTCAGGGAAGGCGTTGCCGAACACGCGAATCCGCGGCGCACCGACATCCACAGCCAAGTCAACGAACTGCCTGGCGATATCCACCTGTTCCTGCCGCTCAGCCGGGTCGGGGAATTCAAACCGGCAACCGCTGCCAATGCCCACCAATTCCACGGGGCTATCCTCGAATTTCGCTTTGATTTCCGCCCTCTGCTGGGCCGTGGCCTCCAACTCTACTCCATGCTTGTGGTCCAGCTCGGCCCGACATTCCAGGCCCTTGCACCCATATCTTGCGCAGATCGCCAGCAATTCATCGAGCGTAAACCCCTTGCCCAGCTCAAACGTCAACAGACTCAGCTTCATCATGCTTACCTCTCAATACCACCTGATTCTAACTTGCCACTCCCGGCTAAGCTACCTCCACCGCCGTGCCCAGCCTGGCCGACTCGTAGATACCATCGGTAATCTGGGCGATGACCCGGACTTTCTCCAGGCTCGTGGCGGGCTCACGCCCCTCGCGAATGGCCAGCGCGAAGTCCTCTATCGCCCGTTGGTTCCCCAGACCGTCAGGGTCTTTGCCCTCCCAGATGACCTGGGAAACCACGCCTTCCTCGGCGCTGGTATCATCGTGGACGATCTTGCGTTCGTCAACCGATGACATTCCCAGGGTAAGCGACCCCTTCGTACCAATGATCTGCCAGGCCCCTTCGGACTGAGCCGGCATGAACTCCCCGCGCTCGATGGACAGCACGCAGCCGTCCTCGCCCACTGCGAAGGCCGCGAAGTACGAGTCGGCGTCCGATTCGGGCGCCACGCGGTCGCGGAACTGGGGCACACACGGCCAGGTCTGGGCCAGCACCGTCTTCGGCCGAAAAGACCAGCCGGCGATGCCCAGGACGTAGTCCATATCGTAGCAGCTCCAGTTGGTGAGAATGCCGCCCGCATTCATCGAAAACGACTCCCGCCACGGCGGCGGCATCCTCCCCGTCGCCGGTCCCGCCGCAGCCAAGGCCCGGACGTGCAGCATCCGTAGCTCACCCAGCGCGCCACTGGCCACCAGCTCCGTGGCCACATCTGCTGATTCGCACAACCGAATGCGCGCCGACAAACAGGCACCTACCAGATCACCCTTGGCCGCGATCATCGTCGCCACTTCCCGCGCGTTCATCGCCACGGGCTTTTCGGTTAGAACGTGCTTGCCCTGGGCAAACGCGCGCAGGGCCATGGCGGTTCGGGCAGCCGCAGGAAAGGCGATTAGTACCGCCTCCACCTCGGGGTCCTCGTCGAGCAGCTCGCGGCCGGTTTCGTAGGTACGCGGGACTCCCTGTTGT
The DNA here is from genome assembly GCA_964398275.1 of uncultured Armatimonadia bacterium. Lineage (GTDB taxonomy): Bacteria > Armatimonadota > Zipacnadia > Zipacnadales > Zipacnadaceae > JALGTD01. The sequence goes on from CAYNMY010000033.1 coordinate 3,287, forward strand.
TGCGCGTGTTCGCGCGGCTCCGCGCGCAGGTCCGCCACCGCTACTACTTCGGTAAGATCGCTGGCCATCGCGTCCGCCATATTCCGTCGGCCCATTACCCCACACCCGATAACTCCCAGTTTGACTGGTTCCATCTGTTGATTCTCCTCGCTTCAGAGTACTGACCGGCAGTTGCCGGCTGCATTCGCGCGGTTTGATTCGGCAGGCGCAACCATTTTACCTCCTACGCGCTCTATTTGTGCAGAAGGGAAGACCCACACCGAGGGCGAAATCAATCACCAGTATCGCGGCAGGCACCCACACGTGGGCAATGGCGCATCCCAGAAGAACTGACAGGAGTCACTTCTACCGATGAATATCCAAACAGGCCAAATCGATTCTGGCACCCTCACGCTCGGGGTGGTGACCGTTGCACTGCTTGTCTTGAGTTGTTCCATAGCGAATGCCATACAGGAGCCGCTGGCGGTACTGGACTTCAGCACCGGCGAGGCGCTGAACATGAAGGTGGTGGGCGAGCAGCCACCGGTGGTGGAGTTTGCCGGGCATAGACTCCTGGAGTTGGCGGCGGCGCGAGTATCTTTCCCAATGACCTGGCCGGCGGAGCAGCCCAACCCGACCTTCCCCGGGGTTGATCCCGAGAATATGTCCCCGGCTCCCGAGATGCCGACGGTCGTGCTGGACATTGACCAGGAGGCATTGGGCCTGAGCGGGGCGCACGACCTGGCCCTGGTTACCACCGTGTATGACATCACCGAGGGCCACGTCAACAGCTCGGTGTTGTACTGGGTTTGGAGAACCGCTGATGAGCGCAGCCCCACCAGCAAGGGCAAGATCTGGCTGGCGGGTGACCCTTTTGGCCGTGATTTCTTTGTCCGCCCCCGCCTGCTGCCGAAGGTGCTGGTAGCGTCCGGCGCTGTGCTCGACGATAGCCTCAACGGCGGGGACCTTGAGATTCAACCTACCTCCCGTGCTTACGTCCAGCGCATCGAGGTCTACCGGTATGCCCCCGCCGTGGATTTCGCCGAGGATTTCGCTGAGGTGATGGTACAGCAGGCGCACGCCTACGCCGCCTGGGTTGACGCAGATGATGCGGCCCGTGGGGTGCTGCGCCACTGCCGGTACACTTCGAGCGGAACGCAAGCTCCGGTGGTGCGCGAGATGCTCGAGGCCCGGGCGACGCTGACCAGTCGAGTCAAAGCTTCCATGTTGGCGATGGACGAGTACTTCTACGGCGCCAAGCTGGCCGCGGCCACCGATGACCTCGGCTCGTACCGCAGACTGACCGAGCAGGTTCGCCGCGCGCTGCGGACGGTAACCGCCGCAGCCCGCAAGGTAAGTGACCGCGTGGATGCGGCCAATCGGCGGCTGAAATCGGTCTATGCACAGGACGGCTTGGGAGACGTCGCTTGGGCGCGTCGCACTCGGCCAGTGACGGCTGATGCCGAGCGGCGCTCGCCGCTGGATCGCGTGCTGTTCACCGCCTTTAACGCGTCGCCGTGGTACAGCGACCGCTATAACGCTCAGACGCGTCACTATGCGCTCCTGGGCATCAAGACCGGACAACACTGGATGGCCGGATTGCGATTGAACGAGGATGGCAGCCCGGGCAGCGGCCTCGACCCCGGCCTGGAGACCATCAGGAAGATGCGTTCGTACGGCTGGGATATACTGCCCGGAATGGGCTACCACGGCAAGTATCTGGCCTACAATTGGGTTTCCCGGTGGCTGCCCGGCAAATCGCCCGATGACTCCATATATGACGTGAACCCCGACGGCGAGCCCCGCCAGCCCGACATCAACCTCTGCAATCCGGTGGTACGCGACTACTACCAGAATGTGGTATCACAATTTGCTCGGGCAATCGTGCCCAACCCGCACGTTGTCCCGTGGTTCTTCTGGAGTGAGCCGTGTTCGACGCGAGGATACTCGGTCTCGGCCCGCCAGGCCTTTCGCGACTACTTGCAGCAGAAGTATCTTGACGTGGCCGACCTGAACGAGAAATGGGGCACTGACTACGCGAGCTTTGAGGACATTGCTGTGCCGCGCCCTCCGGGGGAGGTTCTGCGCACGGAGGCCTCGGGGTTGACTTATGAGTTCGAGAAGTTCCGGCGCAAGGCCTTCGCAGACTGGTGGCAGTTGACTGCGGCGGCATTGCGCCGGGGCGATCCACGCGCGCGGCTGTGGCTGGATGGATGGGGACGCTATGATTACACTCTTAGCAAGGGCAATGATCAGTTGGCGATGTTTGACGCTGCCGACATCGGCTCAGTGCACACCGGCTCAATGGGCCAGGACACCCAGCGCACGTGGGAGGCTTCGCTGTCGCGTTACAGTGGCACGCCCATCGCCGACGGCGAGATCAACATTTACGGTCCGCACTACAACGGGTTCGCGACGCTAGACGAACTGCGTGCTGCCGCAGAACAGCACGTCCTTATGCAGACCTGGTATGGGGTGCGCGCCTTTATGTTCTGGGGCTCGCAGTTGGCAATGTATGACGTCTACTCCTACGGCGGCCCCTGTCTCTACGACCGCGATCGGGGCGGTCCCCTGGCCACTTCCGGCTTTGCCCTGCGTACCGTGCGTAAGAAATGCGACCGCTACGACGACATCGTGAAGAATACCGAAATCCTTCGGCCAGAAGTGGCCATACTATACTCCTCGACTTCGATGATCAATAGCTGGCCCTACAACGAGGTCGAACACGAGACCTACCCGATTCACAGTTGGCTGTATCACTCCGACTACGGCTACTGGTCAGTGCACGAAGACGCCATTGTGGACGGCCGCGAGGATTTGCATCACTTCCGGGCGATCATCGTCCCCTGGGCGATTTGGCTCCAGCCCGAGGCTGCCCGCTTGCTGCTCGACTACGTCACCAAGGGCGGCGTGCTCATCAGCTCCGGGCCAGTGGGAGCCTTCGACCAGTACGGCCGCCCGCTCAACACTATCCTGCAAGCCGCGCTGGGCGAGGTGGAAGTTGAATTCGCCGCGCACGAGCGCCTGGGCGAGAACCGACTTTCTGCCCAGTCAATCAAGCTTCTGCGCAAGCTGGGCGACGAGATGACCACGCACTTCGGCGGCTGGGTCTGGTCCATCAAACGGCTCCAGCGCGATCCCGGGCAAAATGCAGTGCTCACACTCGCCGACGGCACGCCGGTGGTCTACGAGGCGGAGGTCGGCGCCGGCAAGGTGATTATCGCCACTGTTCCCCTGGGCAAGAACCAGATGCGCCGATTCGTGCTCAACGAGATCGCCCAGCATGTACGCCCGCTGGTGCGCAAGACTCACGATGACGGCTTCCACATCCTGCCCCGCATTGATGCCCATAGCAACCTGTTTCTGGGCGTCTTCAATCAAAGCGTGAGTGAGACCGTGACTGACACGCTGCTGGTGGACGGTCACTATCGGCAGGGACTCGACCTGAGTCTATCCGGCGACTGGCCGGTGCCGGTGGCGCGAGTCGGCGACCGGACGAGCATCACTCTCACGCTCGAGCCGGGTGAGGGGACGGTCCTGGCACTCGGCTCGCTGCTTGAGGCCAACCGTATGCCGCGCAACCCGCGGTACAAGGTTCGGCCTGAGCCGCCGCTGGTGGCGTGGTCCGGCCCGGAGCTGGCCCAAGCCAGGCAGGAAATAGCTCAAAAGGAGCTGCCCCCCCGCGCCCGCGCCGAGGCGCAGGCGCGGCTGATGGCCGCTCGGCGCTACGGTTCCATGGGCTACTTTGAGCGCGCCCGCCGGCTGATGAAGCAGGCCCTGGTGACCGAGGACAATGGCGAGGTGGTCAGCTTCCCCGAAGACCGTGTGCAGGCAGTCAGGGCACAAGCCCCAATCAAGATTGACGGCCGGGCCGACGAATGGCGCGACGTTCCCCGCTTTGCGGTCAAGAGCAGCCCCGCCGCTGGCGGCCAGTTTGCCCTCCAGTGGGATGACGAGGACCTCTACGTCCTGGCCGTAGTACGCGACGATGACTTGAAGAAGCTCGAAGAGGAGGGCTCGGATGTCAACTGGATCTGGCGCTATGACGGCATCCTGATGGTGCTCAGCCCGGCTAACACAGCGCCCCTGACCGTCGGGGGTGCGCTCTACGACGCCAAGTATCGCGCCGCGCAGACCGCCCTGCTGGTCAGTATCACCGGGCGCAAGTACGCCAACAGCGCCTGTGGCTTCTCCGCAGCAGCGGTGCGCAGCGCAGCCCAGCAGGTTGAGGGCGGCTACGTTATGGAAGTTGCCATCCCGCTGCGGAAGGTGATGGTTCCGCCCGTACCCGGTGCCGACCTGGGCTTCGAGTTCAAAGTAATGAACAACGGTCGCGCGGTCAGCTTCGCCAGGTTTGCCGACCGCGAGAGCTGGCTATCCGATCCGACCCACATGGCCCGGCTAGAACTGGTGGGCGCGGGTAGCTAACGGTGCTGGCACAGGTCAGTGTCGGCAGACCGGAGCCGCTGTGAAGGGCGAGTCTTGTAGAGCTTGCCCATCCTGCAAGCTGCCACGAGAAGAAAACTGGAGGCGAAAATGGACAATCCCACCACACAATCGGATCAGCCGACCCCACCAGTCCAACCACCACAGCCGCCCAAGTCCGGCGCACCGATCGGGCTGATTGTGGGCATTGGCCTGGGCTGCGCAGTTATGGTGCTCATCCTGGGCATTATCCTCGCAGTGGGATTTGGGCAGTATAGGAAGGAGGCCCAGCAGCCACAAGTCGAGCAGACAGTGGCACCAATACAGACGCCCGAAGTGGCTCCGGGCGGCACGGCGCCGGAGATCGCGGTCACGTCGGAAGAGCTCGCGCAGCCCGGCGAGGCCGCCGCTTTAGCCTTCGCCCTCTCGCGCAAGCCGGAATGGACTGCCGCCGAGGTTACTACCTACGCCGAGGACTGGCGCACCGTCGAAGTCGTTATCGGGCCGTCATCCGACGAATACGGCATCTGGCTGATATTGGCCTGGAACGACGAACTGACCACTTACGAGCTGGTTGACGAGGGGCCGATCGCCCAGGTAGAGCCCGGAGATGAATACGACGAAGATGTCCCCGACATCTACCAGCCCGGCGAGCAGACCGCGCTGGAAGCCGCGCTCATGGACACGCCGGACTGGGTCGGCAAAGTGGCGGAGCACTCGGCGGACTGGAAGAGCGTCACCGTCTGGATCGGCGAGCCGGCCTCGGAGTGGAGCTTCGCCTACGAGCTAAAATGGAATGACGAAGGCAAGTACTACGACATCGTTAGTAGCGGAGAGATTCCGTATCCTTGAACGGCACATATCTGATACGGTGCAAAAGGAAGCCACTATGAATGTTTTGCACATCCTGGGCGCGGGCACGCCCACGCCTACCCCGAGCCGGTTTGGCACCTCCTATGTGCTCGAATTAGGTGCCGAATACCTGATGATAGACTGCGGGCCGGCCACCACCTACAAGCTGGTCAAGGCCGGGCTGTTTCCCACGCAGATTGATTACCTGTTCTTCACCCACCACCACTTTGACCACAACGCCGACTATCCCTGTTTCCTGTTGTGTCGCTGGGATCAGAGCACGGGCAAAGAGAACAAGCTGCAAATCTGGGGGCCGGAGCCCACCGCGCGGATTACCGAGCAGCTCATCGGACCGGAGGGTGCTTTTGCCGAGGACTGGCAGGCCCGCATCGGCGCGCCAGTCAGCCAGCACGTCCACCAGAACCGCGGCGGCGCGCTGCCCCGGCCCGAGCCCTCTGTGCAGGTCACGGACATTGCGCCCGGCTACGTCGTCAAGCACGAGGGCTGGGAGGTGACCGCCGTGCAGGCCCAGCACGTCCAGCCGTGGCTCCGGTCGCTGGCGTACCGCGTTGACTACCCCGACGGCGCCATCGTCTTCACCGGTGATACCGAGCCGTGCGACTCGGTGAGGGCGCTTGCCGCCGGCGCTGACACCCTGGTGGCGAACTGCTGGGATCACCAGGCGACGATGGACGAGAATGGCGAAGCCGCTGGCCAGACCGGGACGCTGGACGCCGGTCGCATGGCGGACGAATCGGGAGTCAAGCGGCTCATCTTGACGCACACCGGCCCGGCGCTCGCCGCGCCCGACTCGCGCGAACGCGGCCTTGCCGACATCGCGGCAATCTACTCCGGCGAGATCATCTTCGCCGAGGAATTGACGCGCATTGAATTGTGAGGCGCTATCCCATGACCAGTCGCGAACGCTTTCACGCCATAATGAACTTCGATGTGCCCGATCGCCTGCCGCTGTGGGACCTGGAGGGATTCACTGAAGGCGCGCTGCGCACCTGGGTCGCCCAGGGCTTTCCCGCGCAAATGAACGCCTTCGATTACTTCGGTATTGAGCGCAGCGAGCGGATTGGCCTCGACACCGACCCGATCCCCTCGTTCGTCCCCCGCGTCATTGCCGAGGACGACGAGTGGACGACCAGCATTGATGCCTACGGCTTCCGCGTCAGAACGCTGAAGGAGAAGTCGGTTTCGCCCACCATCTACTACTACGAGGCCGGCTCGGTCAACTCCCGGGCAGACTGGGAGCAGATGAAGACGCGCTACGATCCGCACCATCCCCGCCGCTATCCGAAGGCCTGGAGCCCCGAGCTGCTCGACTACTACAACCGCGCTGAGCACCCCATCTGGGCCCGGCCGAGCTGGGGCCCGGGGCGCGGGTCGAAAAACGGCTATATGATGGGCCTGGAAAGATTCCTGGAAATTCTCACCGACGACCCCGCCTTCGTCGCGGATATCTTCGACTTCTGGGCTGATTTTCTCATCGAGCTGCTGCGCCCAGCCGTCGAAGCAGCCCAGATTGATTATCTCTTCGTTATAGAGGACGGTCTCGCCTACAAGAACAGTACGCTGGTCTCGCCGGCAATGTACCGCAAGTTCTGGATGCCGGGCATGAAGCGACTTTGCGATTTCCTGCACAGCCACGGAGTCAAGTACGTCGGCCACTACACCAGCGGCAACATCAAGCCCTTGATTCCCGTGTTCCTGGAGGCCGGTGTAAACTTGTTCGCGCCGCTCGAGGTGGCTGCCGATATGAACGCCATCGAACTGCGCAAGGAATACGGCCGCGACGTCCTGCTGATGGGCAACATCAGCCGCCAGGCGCTGATGGACGGCCCCGAGGCGGTCGAGCGGGAGTTCTACGCCAAGGTGCCCTGGCTGGTGGAGCAGGGCGGCTATATCCCGGCGGTTGACGACATGATCCTGCCCGACATCTCCTTCGCGGCCTACTCGCGGTACGTTGAGTTGGTGAAGGAATTCGAGATTGGCTGAGCAGCTCCGATGCAGAAGACAACACAGGCCAATAAACCTGTCAAGC
>CAYNMY010000034.1:0-10419 GCA_964398275.1 uncultured Armatimonadia bacterium
TTTTTGTATTCTTTGGGTCTCCTACGTGTTCTTATATATTTCCCAATTCGACCGTCTTCGGTTCTACTTCCTGGCTGCGGGCGGCTTAGGTCTGAGCTGCTTCGCCTATGCGGCCGGAGATAGCTACGACTTCCTGCGAGCTGGCGGCTACTTCCTGACTGCGGGCGGCGTTGGTCTGCGCCGCTTCGGCTACGCGGCCGGAGCCAGCTACGACATCCTGCGAACTGGCGGCTACTTCCTGGCTGCGGGCGGCGTTGGTCTGGGCCGCTTCGGCGACGTTGCCGGAGGTGGCGACGACCTGCTGAGCAGCGGCAGCGACTTCCTGACTGCGTGCGGCGTTAGTTTGGGCCGCTTCAGCTACGTTACTAGAGGTGGCGACGACCTGCTGAGCAGCGGCAGCGACTTCCTGGCTGCGGGCGCCGTTCTCCTGGGCGGCTTCGGCTACATTACCAGCGCTCGCCACTACCTGCTGGCTGGCTGCAGCGATTTCCTGGGTCCGGGCGGCGTTCTCCTGAGCCGCACTGGCCACCTGAGCAGCACTGGTGCCGACCTGCTGGACAGCCGCGGCGACTTCCTGGCTGCGCGCCATGCTGGCCTGAGCATTTTCGCCAACCTGCTCGGAAGTAGCCCCGACCTCCTGGCCGCTGGCAGCTAACTCCTGCGCCGCTGCGGCCATCTCCTGAGCATTGTTCTGGATAGCGCTCAGCCCTTGCATGACACCACTGACAGCCTCATTGGCCCGGGTAATACCCTCCACACTCTCCTGCATCGGCGCTTGCATATTATTGACGAGTTCGTCAACTCCGCCGAGGACGCGGGCAGATTCCTGAGCGTTGGTGCGCGATTGCTCGGCCAGGGCCCGTACTTCCTCGGCGACTACGGCGAAGCCGCGGCCGGCCTCACCGGCGCGGGCGGCCTCAATAGCAGCATTGAGCGCCAGCAGGTTAGTCTGCTCGGCAATGACTTCAATGTTCCTGGCTATTTCATTAATCTGCTCCGACATGCGGCCAAGTTCCTGAAGCTGCTCCTGGCTGGTAGTTACCACCCCTTCAACCTGTTGCATAACGCTGGCAACTTCCTCGCCCTGCTGGGCACCCTGCTCAGCAGCCTCAACTACCTGTTGGGCTTGAGTTCCGATTTGGGCGGCGGCAGCGCCCACATTTTGAGCGGCCGATCCAACCTGCTCAGCGCCGGCGGCGATTTCCTGGAGGTCCTTGCCGACAGCAACGGCGCCGTCACCGGCCTGGGCAGCCGCTTGCTGGACTTGTCCAGCAGCACCACCCATCTCCTGCAATGCGGCACCTACTTCTGTGGCGGGCTCGGCGACCTTGCCGGCGGCGCCCTGGACCTCTTGCGAGCTGGCGCCCATCTCCTGGAGTGCTGCGCCTACCTCGCGGGCATTGTCGGCCACGGTGTGGGCAGCGCCCTGTACCTCTTGCGCGCCAGCCCCCATCTCCTGCAGCGCTGCGCCGACCTCCCGGGCACTGTCGGCGACGGTGCTGGCAGCGCCCTGGACCTCCTCAGCGCCACTGCCCATTTCGTCGAGGGCCTTGCCGACCTCGGTGGCGGTGTCGGCGACGGTGCGGGCGGCGGCCTGGACCTCCTGGGCGTCGCTGCCCATCTCGCCCAGGGCCTTGCCTACCTGGGTAGCGGTGTCCGCGACAGTACGGGCGGCGGCCTGAACGTCCTGAGCGCCGCTGCCCATCTCCCCGAGGGCTTTGCCGACCTCCGTGGCCGTGTCGGCGACGGTGCGGGCGGCGCCCTCCACCTCTTGCGCCCCACTGTCCATCTCTTCCAGGGCTTTGCCTACCTCCGTGGCCGTGTCGGCCACTGTACGCGCAGCACCCTCCACCTCTTGCGCCCCGCTGCCCATCTCCTGTAAGGCCTTGCCGACCTCGGTGGCCGTGTCGGCGACGGTGCGGGCGGCGCCCTGGACCTCCTGCGCGCCGCTGCCCATTTCGTCGAGGGCCTTGCCGACCTGGGTGGCCGTATCGGCGACGGTGCGAGCCGCGCCTTCTACCTCCTGGGCTCCGCTGCCCATTTCCTCCAGGCCCTTGCCTACCTCGGTGGCAGTATCAGCGACGGTGCGGGCCGCACGCTCGACTTTTTCCGATGAGTCAACGGCCTGGTCCAAGTCGTCGGCTACCGCGATAGAATCCTCGCCGACTTGGGCCAGGATTTTGCGGATATCGCCGGCGGCCTCGGTAGACTGCTGGGCGCTCTTTGCCTGCCGCTCAGCGCCACTAAGCACTTGCTTGACTGTCTCTGAAATCTCCGCGTTGCTCGCCGATAACTCACCGGTAGCGGCAGAGATCTGCTCGGTGGAGCTGCCCATGGGCCGGATGATACGACGTATCTCCCGCAGGTCCTCCTCGAATCCCTCATGCTCGACCTGAATTTCCTCCTTAGTAGCGGCCATTGTCTATGCCTCCCATTTCTGATTGATATGCCTTGAACTGTTGACGCTCGTAGTCCGACATACTCCGCCCCTGCCGCCCCGAGTAGGGGCGGGTCGCGATTGTGGCCGACCCGTTGCCGTATGTCCGGCCATGACATAACTGGAGCCTGGGCAGTTCAATTCTGACTACTGCGTGCAGCAAGTTACTGCAATTGGTGTGCCATTTGACGACAGCGCAACGACAGCACAACGGCAGCAGAACAGCAGCACGACGGGCTGGTCAAAAGCGACGGGTGAAGGCTACGGCGACTTGATCGTCCAGCCCCGGCCCAAGGTCGGCAAGCCCGCCGTCAATGTTGGTGTCAGGCGTGGGGGAGTAACGGAAGCAGAAGTCACTCCATGTGGGCGCTGCGCCCGGCTGCCTAGCCGCCTCCCACCCGACGATCAGTCGGGGATTGACCACAAAACCCAAGAACCCCCCGATCTCCATCTCGCGGTCCGACTTGCCCAGCAATCCGAACCCAATACCGTTGGTGCTGCGCACGTTAGCTGACACGATCACAGGCGTCTTCGTGGGGAAGACCTTGGTAGCGACGAGGTACAGGTCGGCGGTCGAGTCGCCGCCGTGAGTCCGGCGCAGTATGGCACCGATGGACACGGCCGGGGCGCGGTGTTTTTCGGGCAGGGCTGCCCACTTGGCATGTAATACGTCAGTGTTGTTCGTTCCGCCGACGGCGAAGGCAGCGCGCGTGAGGCCAACCTCAAAGCCCCCAGGTAAGCCCGCAGTCACGCCCAGAGTGGTTAGCGTGCCCAGAGGCTGCAGATCGGCAAAGTGCATAGAGCCCTGGACGGTGCCTTCCGGGAGCGTGTACGCCAGCGGGGTCAGAAATACGCCGGTTGGCCCCTCCAGAGAGGCCTGGGCGAGTACCGCTGTCGGCAGAACTAAGGTCAGAGTGATGGTCAAGTACAGGGTTGTGTAGCGCATACGCGGTCAACTCTCCTTCTGTGTACCGGATGACACCGAGCTGGGGATTTCGCGGGGTGATTGAAGCCGCAAAAAACCGAGCCGCTAACGCCACCCAGTATTCGGTGTGCGTTTGAGCTTGAACATAGCTCCGGTCTTGTCTGGGATGGTGGGAACTAGCACAGGCGGCGTAGTAGAACGCCTGCGAAGCAAGAGTGGCTTGAACCGGCCTGTCAGAAGCCGAGAAAAGGGGGAGCACGGCTTCTGCCGGGTCCTTCGCGCGTGTCCTTCAAGGCCATGTCCTAACCTCCCGACGAGTGGCTTAGAGTACTCACAGGGCCACAGCTGCAATTGATGTGCCATTAAACGGCGGCCTCACCCCTGGCCCCTCTCCCTGCGGGAGAGGCCCCGTAGCACTAGCGGATCTAGGCCACGCGGCGGCGGCGGCGCTGGCGGATTTGCTCGCGTTTGCGGTAGATAACCGCCAGGATCTCAGCGACTGCCTGGTACAACGCTTCCGGGATGTACTCGCCAACGGGTACACTGCTGAATAAGGAGCGGGCCAGTAGAGGGTTCTGCTCGACAGGGACACGGTAAAAACGCGCCAGCTCGACAATGCGGCGGGCAAGCTCGCCGCGACCCTTGGCAATAACCCGGGGGGCAACTATTGTCTCGTCATAGCGCAGAGCCACGGCAACCTCGGTGGGATTGGTGACAACAGCAGTGGCCTCGGGCATCTCGCTGAAAATAATGCCGCTGAGCAGCTCGCGGCGCTGGCGGCGGCGCTGCGCCTGAATTAAAGGGTCGCCCTCGAGCTCGCGTAGCTCTTGGCGGAGCTCGTGGCGGCTCATGCGGAGCCGCTTCTCGTGTTCGTAGAATTGATAGCCGTAATCGGCAGCCCCGATGATCACCATCACTATCAGGCACTTGAGGACCATCTGGCCCGCTACGTGGACTGTGGTCATGACCATGGCCGGGATGCTGCTGTTCATGGCGGCGATTATATCGGGGAGGCTGGCGCGGATCACCAACCCGGCTACCAACAGCACCACGCCAACCGCCAGAGCGCTGGTCAGACCGCGTACCAGACTGCGTACGGAAAAAAGGCGCTGGAAGCCCTGCGAAAGGCTGATCTTCTCAAGCTTGGGCTGGAGGGGATAAGAAGAGAATATAAACTGGGTCTGAGCGACATTGGCCACTAAAGCAGCAATGACCGCCGCCTCCAGCAGAGGCGCGATTATCAGCAGCCCCCGGTGAAGCCAATGGCGGAAAAGAGCAATAGCCTCAGGCACGCCTAAATCAACTGGGGGCTGAGTAGTGAGGCCCTCCGACATCGCCGACAGACTGGCCCGGATGATCGAATCACCCGCGAAATAAAAAGCAATAGTAACACCCAGTAAGCATAGGACCGAGGTGAGGTCCTGGCTGCGGGCAACCTCTGCACGCTCGCGAGCCTTCTGGCGGCGCCGCGGAGTAGGAGCTTCAGTTTTGCTTTCCTGAGCCATTTGACTGCTAATCTCACCCTTAGAACGGCAGACAACGGCAGATAACGGCAGTAAAACAGCAGATAACGGAAAAGGGCATAGGGCCCGTGGATTATATCGCCTGCATCATCTGCGCCAAAAAGGCGCGGAAGTCCATTAAAAGGGAGTCGAATACGCCTGCCAGTAGGGGAGCCGACAGTATCATCGCTACCAGCCCCATCGTAATTTTTGCGGGGATGCCGACAAGGAACACGTTCATCTGTGGTACCATTCGCGAGACCAGCCCGAAGGCCAGATCGGTCAGGAATACCGCCAGCAAAGCAGGACCGGCCAGCAATAAGCCCACCTGAAATATAGTGGTGACGAGGTCGGTGAAGATTTCGGTTATCTGCGTCTGATAAGTGATAGCGCCGACCGGGCAGATGCGAAAACTGCGGCACAAAGCAGTCAGTAGCCAGTGATGAGCGTTGAGCTGGAAAAACATCAGCAGGGCAACCAGATAGTAAAGATGGCTGAATATGCCAACATGGGAGCCAGAAATGGGATCAAAAAGCGAGGCCGCGCGGAAGCCCATCTGCAAATCCAACAGCTCCCCAGCCATCCGCGCTGCCTCCAGTAGCATCACCAGTCCTAACCCCAACGCAATACCCCAAGCGAGTTCGGTGGCGACAATTAGTAGATAGGCGCGTAGATTGGCGACAGCGGGAAGCTCCTGAGCGGGCATCAGCCCGGCGACCAATACGCCCAGAGCAATGCTCAGTGCAACGCGGGCTATGCCGGGGACTTGCTGAGCAGCAAAAAGCGGCACCGTCGCTACGGTGCCCACAATCCGTGCAACAATGGGTAGATGACTGAATAGATAAGTTAAGAGCCAGAGGTGTAAAGTAGGCATTTGGACAGCAGATAACGGCAGAACTACAGCACGACGGCTGGTAGCGGCAACCTCACCCCTGACCCCTCTGCCTCAGGGAGAGGGGGAACGGGAGTTAGTGTAGGGGCGGATTTTTGCCCCGGTAGGGGCAATATCCGCCCGATGCCCTAACGTTCAAGCAGACGAGTGATAGTTGCCGAACGGCAGACGGCATAAGCCACTGTCACTGTGCGTACTGGGCCAGGTTCTCGAAAAGACGGCGGGTGAAGTCTACTATTGAATGGAGCGTCCACGAACCGGTAAGTAAAATCGCGATCCCTACGGCAATGATCTTGGGGACGAAGGTCAGGGTCATCTCCTGGATCTGGGTGACCGCCTGGAATAGGCTGATCATAACGCCGACCACCAGCGCGGTGAGCAGGATCGGTGCGCAAAGCTGGGCAGCAATCAGGAAAGCCTGCTGCGCTAAGTGAAGGACCACCGCATCACTCATCTTCGGGCTCCATCATTCTGCTTATCTCACGGGCCAGGACCTCGGGATCCTGCTGCTGGAGCTGGTCCATATACTGGTCAGCAGATGTCGGCCCGGCAGGCTGTGAGTCGTCTTGTGGTGCTGGCGCGCGTGGCTGTGAGTCGGCGTGGGGCGATGGCTGCGCGGAAGACGGAAGGGGGCCAACCTCGCGGAGCGCGGAGCTGAGCTGGCGGCTGCCCATCATTACCCCTCCGGCGAATATCACTGCCAGCAGCAGCGTTGTCCCGTAGCGCAGAATGGTCTGGGTGCGTTGGCTGCTGTGGAGGGCGGCGGCGGCTTTTTCTGTTTCTTCGGCTTGTTTCTTGGCGATGTCTTTGGCCTGGAGCGCCATCTGCTCAACAGTTATGGTATCGCCGCGCGCAGTATCAATGCCGGCCGCGGCGGCGAGCAGATCGCGGATCTGGCGGGGGGAGATGTCCTTAAGCTCGCTGTCAATAATCGCCGCAATCGTCAAGCGCTGAATCTTGCCGGGGGCCTTCTGAATCTCCTTGTGGATACGAGAATAAAGATAGACGCGGGCCTGCTCCTCACTGCTGTAACTACCCGCTTCGGCGGAAGACTCGGGCGCGTAACCCGGGGCGGCTCCAGGCGGAGCCGCGCGCGAGTCATACTCTTCCTTCACAAGGTACTCCTGGCTAACAGCGCCGGGGCCGGAGAGTGGCTCGGTGGTGTCGCTAGTGATCTGTTCGGTGTCGAAATCCAGAGTCACCTGGACTTGGACAATCGAGTTGTGCGGGCCGACGGTCTGATCGAGCATCGCTTGAAGCTGGTCACGTAGGTTGCGCTCGAAGTCGCGCTCCGCCTCGATTTGCTGGGCGGATAAGCCGCCGGCGCTTGTCGAGCTTGCCGGGCTGTTGAGAATGTTGCTGCTGCTGTCTACGATGGTAACCTGCGTGGGCTGAAGCTCGCGGACAGCGCTGCTGACTAAATAAGCGATGCCCTGGATCTGCGAGTTGGTCAGGGCGCCGCCGTACTGGGTGTCGAGGACCACGGAGGCGGAAGCGGGGTGGTCGCCGCTGTACAGATCGTAGTGGGGCAGGACCAGGTGGACACGTGCTGAGTGAACGGTGGTCAGAGAATTGATGCTGCGGGCCAGCTCTCCTTCAAGCGCGCGCTGGTAGTTGACCGTGTTGGAGAACTCGGTGCCGGGTAGCCCGGAACGGTCGAAGATCTCAAAGCCAGTGCTGGCAGCGGTACGGGGCAGGCCCTGCTGGGCCAGCTCCAAACGCAGCTCGTAAAGGCGGGCGTAGTCAACCTGTATCGTGTCGCCACCGTCGGTCAGCCGGTAGTTGATGTTCTGGGAGCGGAGGTATTCGACGATGGCGGCGGCCTCCTCGGTGGGCAGATTGCTGTACAGGGAGCCATAGCTGGCGCGGTTAGACCAGATAATGGTACCGAGCAGAGCAGCGAGAGTGATGGCACCCAACAGGACGAGGTTGCGCCGCTGAGCGCTATCCAAAGAAACCCACAGGTTGGCGAGTTGATCAAGCATGGTTATGCCCCTGGGCCAGTGGCAAGGGAATGGCAGGTATTACGGGAGGTAACGGCAGACGACTGCGGGTCAGGGACTGTGGCAAGGGCGAGGAGCGCTGGTGAGCACAAGTTGTGCGCATTTGGTTGCCAAAGATAGACAGATATCCGAGCATCCACCCTGATGAAAGCTATGGCGGACGCCTCTCCCGCGAGTCTTGCAACAGTCGCTAACGGCCTGCATGGTTCAAAGCGCTATATCTGCATCTGGCTGACCTGCTTGTACGCCTCAATAGCCCGGTTGGTTACCTGAATGGTTAGCTGTAGAGCCAGGTCGGCCTTGTTCATAGCAATAACTGCGTCGTACAGGGCCTCGTCGTTGCCGGCAGCTACCGCCTGGGCCTGGGCATTAGCCTCCACCTGTAGATCACTGACCTGGCGGAGAGCATCGGTCAGTCGGGAGATGAAACCGGACTGGGTTCGCTCGCCGGGCAACGGGTCGGGTAGCGACGCGGTCTCCACAGGTGGCGTCGGGCTAACAGCCTGAAGCAGTGAACGGTTACTTGATGGTGAGATAAGCATATAAGACCACCGGTTAACTCAGTAGATTGATGGTGTCGCTGATGGATTTGCCGATTACCTCGAGGACGGCAGCATTACCCTCGTACGCCTGGCGTGCGGCGATCAAATCGGCCAGTTCCAGGGGAAGCTGGACATTGGGCAACTCGACGTAACCGTCGGCATCGGCGTGGGGGTGGGAAGGGTCGTAGACGCGGGGCAACGGCCCGTCGTCGGGGCGGATTTCAGCCACCTTCACGCCCACTGGCTGGGCTGAAGTAGAGCCAAGCATAGTCAAGAGTGAGCGGGTGGCGCGGCCAGAACGATTCGGCCCGGCCATGACCTGATCAAGGAGAGGTCCGGGGAAGAGCGAGCCGTCGTCGGCGAGGGAATGCTGGCGCAGAATGACCAGCTTGCGGCGGTAGGGTCCGCCCTCGGGGGTCTGGGTAGTCTCGGCATTAGCAATGTTCTGGGCAATGGTGTCCATCCGAATACGACTGGCCGCCAGGCCGCTGGCGCAGATGTCAATTATGTCCAGGTAGCTCATCGCCCTAGCCCTCCGTTAATGGCGCGCTCGAGCATGCTGAGCTTCTTGGCCAACAGGCGGGAAAGTGTCCGGTGATGTAGGCTGGTCTTGGTGAGGTCGGTCAGCTCGCGCTCTATCTGGACATTGTTGCCGTCGGCGCGGGGCGGGCTAGTGCGATCCACAGTGACCTGCGGGGTAAGGCGAGCAATTGCCTCAGCGCAACGACCAGTTGGGGCTTGGAGCGCCTGCTTGAGCTGTGCGGCGAAGCGCACATGCCGGGCGCGGTAGCCGGGGGTCTCGAGGTTGGCAATGTTGCTGGCAATAGCCTGCTGCTGAAGATGGGTGGCCTCAAGGGCCTTGCCCAAGGCAGCAATCGTGATGTCATCGCCCGTGTTCGGCGTCATTGGTTATCACCCTGTGTTCGGCAATGTCTGCCCAAAATATAGCAATCTGTGTGCCACGAGCAGGAGGCAGTGAACGGCAGAGGAGGACAGAGAGGAGCAGACGGCTAGCAATAGAGCCGGGCAATGACCGAGCTGCGTGTGGTAGCTGGAGAGGTTACGCGCAGAGAACTGCGGCGGTGGCGCGAGGAAGGTATGCCTAACTGCTTGCGATATTTGGTGACAGTGCGCCTGGCCAACTTGTGACCGAAGCGCCCAAGGATTTCCTCCAGCTTCCTGTCAGTGAGCGGGTGCTCGGCGTCTTCGGTCTGGATTATCTGCGCGATAAGTGCCTTCACCGGCAGTGCGTCTTCAAAGAAGACATCAAAGGGCAGGAGTGTAGCGTTGGGCAGCATGGCGTACTTGTGGCGGGTCGCTCGGGAGACAGTTGATTCGTGCAGGCCGGTCTTCTGGGCGACTTGCTTCTTGGTCAGGGGCCGCAGCGCCATCACTCCGCGCAGGATAAGGCCCTTTTGCTCCTCCAGGATCGTCTCGCTAATAAGCTGCATGGTGACGCGCCGCTGCTTGAGCATCTGGATGAATCGGCGCGCCCGGCGAATCTGGTTCTGCACCTCCTGCGCCTGTTCAGCATCCAGCTCGTCAGGCTCAAGTGAGCGAGCCGTCCCCTCGTCGGCTAGCGCCGTCTCGCCACCCCTGCTCTGCGTGCGTTTCATCAGCCGCTCCAGGTGGAGATAAGCACGGTTAAGACGCAGCGCGCCGGCCTGGCTCTGGGGGATTTCCACCCGCAAATCCTCCCCGTCACAGTAGATGATCGCATCCGGATAAATGTACTGATCACGATGTTGTTGGGGCAGGTCGGAGCGAAACTGCTGGCCGGGATAGGGGTGCAGATTGCCGCGGATGTAAGCCAGCGCCTCCCCGACTTGCTCAGAGGTCAACCCGGTAGTCTCAGCTAGCTGATGTGCAATGTCGTCATCGTAGCAAGCAGCGAAGTGGTCGAGCACCTGGACGACTTCCCCGGGGACCGGCTCGCCGTTCTCGCGCTTAGCCTGGAGTTGGAGCTGTAAGCATTCGTGCAAAGACCGGGCGCCGACGCCAGAAGGGCTAAGCTGCTGGACGTAGTTAAGTGCCTGGTGAACCTGCTCGAGGGGCACGTCCAGATCCTCGGCCAGTTCGAAAAGGTCCAGGTGGAGGTAGCCATCGTCGTCAACGACG